>JAIFMT010000201.1 GCA_020048295.1 Rhodoferax sp. | reverse complement strand
ATTCGTCAGCGGCTTTGAGTTCGCATTCGCGGTCAACACTAAAGCCGGCGGGTGCCTCCTGGCTGATCAGCCATTCGGACATGGCTGCCACCGGTGACACCTGGGTATTGACCAGGCTGAGCGCCAGCCCCGGCAGCGTTTGCACCAGCAGCGTGACCACGGCATCGGCCCCGGCCTGGCTGGCCGCATCGATCAGCAGCAGCCGCGCTTCGCGGTCAAACCACAGCAGCATGGAGGCCTGCTTGGTAAATGCCATCGGCAGCAGCTCCAGGCGGATATCGTCCTGTAAGGCGCGGGTTTCTTTTTTGCCGGGTTTGCGGCCGGTGGCGGCTTCGATCTGCGCCACACGCTCCTGGGTTTTGCGCTTGACCACCGAGGCCGGCAGCGCGCGGGTTTCCACCATCAGCTTCAAAATCCATTGGCCGGCCACGGATTCGAGCAGCGGCCCGTTGGCCACGCCACGCGGCTCGATCCAGCCGACTGATTTTTCCTGACTGGCGCCGCACTCGACAAAGCGGCCAGCCTGCAGCCGATCCTCCATCTGCTCCGGTGTGATTTGCCAATCGGGGGCGATGCGGTACATGATGATATTTTTGAACACGAGCGACTTCCTGTGGGTCTGGTTTTGACGGAAACGCTGATCATCCCATCAAATCCAACGATAACTTTCCCGAAACTTTACAAAGCTTTCATTCCCGCGCATGGCTGCGATACAAAGCCCAAGCACACTTCTCCTCACGCCGATGCCACATCAGGTCATCCGCTTTAACCCAAAGGAAATCACCATGAAAACAAGCTTCAAACTCACCCTGTTAGGCACCTTGCTGGCCGCTGCCGGTGTCGCCTTTGCGATGTCGCCAATGGGCGGCGGGCAATGCGACCCGATGATGGGCGGCATGCACGGCCAGTACGGCATGCAGGGTCGCATGGGCAAAGGTACGGGAATGGACCCGGCCAGAATGCAGGCGCGCATGGAACAGCGCCAGACCCTGCTCAAGGCGCAGCTCAAGCTGACAGCCGCGCAAGAACCCGCCTGGACGGCCTTTACCAGTGCCATGAAGCCACCGGCCCAACTGATGCAGCAGGCCCGCCCGGACTTCACGGAAATCGCCAAGCTGAGCACGCCCGAGCGCCTTGACAAAATGAAGGCCCTGCAAACCGAGCGCCACACCGCTATGACAGAGGCCATGGACCAACGTGCCCAGGCCACAAAAACTTTTTATGCGGTGCTGACCCCGGAGCAGCAAAAAACCTTTGATGCGGCCACTTTGGCGGTTTGGGGTCGCGGCCATGGCCCACACCGCGGACAAGGCCCGATGCAGCCCATGAAATGATGCCGCTGTAACAAGTCGCTGTCAGCAGCGCTGGCTGGAAGGGCTGGCAGATGCCATGTGCACCTGCCAGCCCTTGGTATTTAAGGCCGGTGGCGGGTGATTTCAGGCACTTGTGGCAACATCACGTGTTTTTTGTTGTCCTCAACCTTGCACTGACCCATGCCAAACTCTCCGCCATCAGCACGCGGGCCGTCAGGCCACGCCCCCAATGCCCTGGTTCGCAGCATCGAACTGTTGCAACCATTGCAATGGCTGGGGCGCGGTTGGCGCGACCTGCGCCGCTGCGGTTGGGTCAGCTTGCTGCATGGCGCGGTGATGGCAGTTGTCGGTGGCATGTTGCTGTTGCTGGCGCACCAACACTTCTGGCTGTTGGCGGGCGCGTTTTCCGGTTTTTTGCTGGTGGCCCCGATTCTGGCCACCAGTTTGTACGCACTGAGCTGCGCGCTGGAGCGCGGTGAACAACCGCGGTTTGAACTGGTGCTGCGCACCTGGTTGAACTGGCGCAACGGCCAGTTGCAACCGTGGAGCGGCACGCACTGGCGGCTGATGCAGTTTGGTTTGTTGCTGGCCGCTGCCGGCACCGCCTGGGTGCTGCTGTCGGCTGGGCTGATCACGCTGCTGGCCCCCATGCCCATCACCACACCGCCGGACTTCATCACCCATGTGGTGCTGGCCCAGAAAGGTTATTTGTTTGAGTTGTGGCTGGGGCTGGGCGGCGTACTCGTGGCACCGATTTTTGCGTCCACCGTGGTGACCATTCCGTTGCTGCTGGATCGCGAGGTGTCGATCAAGGTGGCGGTGGCGACCAGTTGGCAGGTGATTCTGGTCAACCCGATCCCACTGGCGCTGTGGGGTGCGCTGATCATGCTGCTGACTTTGCTGGGATTTGCCAGCTTGCTGCTCGGGTTGGTGCTGGTGCTGCCGCTGCTGGGTCATGCCAGCTGGCACGCTTATCGTGATTTGCTCGATGTGTCGGGCTTGCCTGAGCGGGAGCAGCGCTGATGTTTGGTTTTAACGAAGAGCAGATCACCAACTTCGGCATGACGTTCGGCATTGGTGCGGGCATTCTCTACATGCTGTTCATCATTGGCCAGTTGGCCTGGGAGTCCAAGGCGGGCAAATTTGGCACCTTTGTGATGTTTCTCGGGCTGGCCTTTGGCTTTGTCGGCTTTCTGGCCAAGTACCTGATCCAGTATTTCATGGGTATCAAGTAAGGCTCAACCCAAGGGCCGCACGCCGATCAGCAGGCCATGCAGCCACAGTGTGACCGCGAGCCATGCCGCCACACCCAGCGCCACCGCGATGCCGGTCGCCCCGGTTTGTGTGGCAGGCAGCGGACTTGCCGGGCCGCTACGGTCACGCCGGCGTGCCGCCGCAAAATCAGCCACCGCCCACAGCAAAAAACTGCCGAACAACACGATGTGGGCCAGGTTGCCATTGGCCAGCAAATGCGCTGCGGCCCAAAGTTTGACCCCTGCCAGCATCGGGTGATGCACCCGGACCTTGATCTGATTTGCCGGCACGTAGGCGGCGGCCAGCAATACAAACGCCAGTAAATTGAGCAACGCCGCCAGATGCCGCAGCGCCACCGGTGGGCTCCACAGTTGTTGCGGGTCTTGCCGCGCCAGACCAAACCCCCAGACGATCAGGCACAAGCCCAACAGCGACAGCAGCGAATAAATGGCACGCCACGCGGCTGGGCCCAGCCGCTGCTGCTGCCGCGTGCGCCAGCCGTCTGCGACGATGCGTACGGAATGCACCCCGAGAAACAGTGTCAAACCGAAAATCAGGTACCACATTTATCCACCACCGCATCAAGCACCGAGAACGCGGTTTTTACCGGCCCGTTTGGCCAGGTACATGGCCTGGTCGGCGCGCTTGATGGCCTCAAAACCGGTCTCGTCGGCCGCCAGTTGCGCCACACCGGCGCTGAAAGTGATCAGCACCTTTTCGGTGCCCGCCAGGAAAAACCGCTTGGTCAGCTCCCGCTGCAGCCGCGTCATGGCTTCAATGCCATGCTCCAGCAGGGTGTCGGGCAGCAAGATGACAAATTCTTCGCCACCGTAGCGCGCCAGCGTGTCTTGCGGGCGCATCACCTCACGCGCCACTGTGGCCAGGTGCGCCAGGGCAATGTCGCCGGTAGCATGGCCCAGCGTGTCGTTGAGGCGCTTGAAGTTGTCGATGTCGAGCAGCGACACACACAGCGGCGTGTCCTGGCGCTTGACCTTGGAAATCTCGCGGTTCAGCGCTTCGTCGAGGCCCTGGCGGTTGAGTGCACCGGTCAACGGGTCGTGGCGCGCCTGCGCGCTGACGCGGTCGAGTTCCTGGTGCAGTTTGCTCAGCTCCACCTCGGTGGCCTCGGCGCGGCGTTTCATGCTTTGCAGTTCGTTGCGGGCGGTGCGGCTGTCGTGCGCCATGCCCCGCGTGGCACCCACCACGTCTTTCAGCACCGGCGCAATGTCGGCGATGGTCTTGGCCTGCTCGATCAGCCGGGCGCTTTCTTCGAGCTTGCTGTGAAAGCTGCCCGTGCTCTCGGACATGGCGGCCAGCCGGTCGATAAAGGTGGCCAGCATTTCGCGCATTTCCTCGTGCGCCTGCATGCTGCGGGTCTTGGCTTCGGTCTGCTTGAAAATGACATCTTTCAGGCGCTGCTCGACTTCATCGAGGCGGCGCAGCGTCAGCGGCGGCACGCAGACATCCATCAGTGAATCGACCTGGCCCTTGAGCCAGCCTTCGTCCATGGTCAGGTGGCTGATGTTCTCAATGATCAGATGCAACAGCTTGAGCAGCATGCTCTTGATTTCAGCCTGGTCTTCAGCGGCAAATGACAAGCGCTGGCTGTAGCTGGCCAGCATCTGCTTGAGCGCCAGCACATCGGCATTGGGCTGGCGCAGCGCCTTGACCAGCGTTTGCGTCTGCTCCGTAAAACGGGCATCGTCCTGGCCAAAGGCGGGCAGGGCGTATTCGATCATGCGGGCAATCTGGCCAAAAAAATCGGCGGTCAACGCCGGGGCGCTGACCAAGGCAGGTGTCGCCGAAACCGCACCCGCAGTTGTCAGCGGCGCAGCAGCCCCAGGCATTGCCGCATCGATCTGGCCACCATTGGCTTTGCCGGGTTCGGTCGCGGCGGGACTGAAGCCGCCGTATGCCATTAGCGCGGCTTTGACACCGTCCCAGTTGAGGTTGCCAATGGCCGATTCGAGCAAGCCGCGCTGGCGCTGCTGGCCCGGTGTTTTGGTCGGTAGCGCCAGCGCAATCTCACGCAGTCGGTCCGCCGGAAAAGGTGGCTCGATGGGCAGCCCGGCAATCTCACTGTAGAGGCGCTGGTAGTTCATGGGCGTGGGGGCCAGCTTGCGAACGGTGAGCTGCTTGAGCGTTTCCCGTGCAATCTCGAACGGTTTTTTGTCGGTCATGGCATCACTTTGCTACAATTAAACTAGCTACTTGCGCTTGCTGGATATGAGCTAGAAGCCTAAAACATTAAATATCTATGTTGCCGGCACGCAGCGCGTTGGTTTCGATGAACTCGCGCCGGGGTTCGACCTCGTCGCCCATCAGCATGGTGAACACGCGGTCGGCTTCAATGGCATCGTCAATTTGTACCCGCAACAGCGTGCGCACCGTCGGGTCCATGGTGGTTTCCCACAATTGCTCGGGGTTCATTTCGCCGAGCCCCTTGTAGCGCTGGCGGCTGGTGGCGTGTTCGGCCTGGCCAATCAGCCAAGCCATGGCTTCGCGGAAATCAGCCACTTTTTGCTCTTTTTGGCGCTCACCTTCACCGCGAATCACTTTGGCACCATCGCCCAGCAGCCCCTTGAAGGTCTTGGCGGCTTCGCTCAAGGCAGCGTAATCGGCGCCATGGGCAAAGTCCTGCGTCAGCACGCTGCTCTTGATGTTGCCGTGCAGACGGCGGCTGATACGCAAAATGGGCTTGTCGCTGCGCTCATCGAACTCGCCAGCCACTTCGGCATCGGGCAAAAAGGCCTGCATCGCCGCCGCCGACACCTCAGCATCGGGCACCGTGTCGAGGTTCAGCGGCACACCGTCGGCAATGGCGCGCAGCGCGGAGGCGTCCATGAAATTGCCCAATCGCGCAATCACCGCTTGTGCCACCTGGTGTTTGCGCGCCAGCTCGCGCAGCGTGTCACCGGTCAGCAGGCTACTCGCTTCGCCGCCCGTGAGCACCGACGCATTGACCAGCGCAATGCGCAGCAAAAAGTTGTCCAGGTCGCCCGGGCCTTGCAAATACAGCTCTTCCTTGCCGGCTTTCACCTTGTACAGCGGCGGCTGCGCAATGTAGATGTGGCCGCGCTCCACCAGCTCAGGCATCTGGCGGTAAAAAAAGGTCAGCAACAGGGTGCGGATGTGCGCGCCATCGACGTCAGCGTCGGTCATGATGATGATGCGGTGGTAGCGCAGCTTGGCCACGTCAAAGTCATCGTTGCCGGTGCTGCCGCCGGCCTTGCCGATGCCGGTGCCTAAAGCGGTGATCAGCGTCAGAATTTCGTTGCTGGTCAGCAGTTTTTCGTAGCGCGCCTTTTCCACATTCAAAATCTTGCCGCGTAGCGGCAGGATGGCCTGAAACTTGCGGTCACGCCCCTGCTTGGCCGAGCCACCGGCCGAGTCGCCCTCGACGATGTAGATTTCGCACAGCGCCGGATCCTTTTCCTGGCAATCGGCCAGCTTGCCGGGCAGGCCCATGCCGTCGAGCACGCCTTTGCGGCGGGTCAAATCACGCGCCTTGCGGGCGGCTTCGCGGGCGCGCGCGGCCTCGATGATCTTGCCAACGATGATCTTGGCATCTGCCGGGCGCTCTTGCAGGTAGTCGTAGAGCAG
>JAIFMT010000013.1 GCA_020048295.1 Rhodoferax sp. | reverse complement strand
AGCAACATGCTGGGTGTCGTAGTCGCCTGCGATGCCATTTTTGATCCCATCTGCCTTTCGCTGAACTGTCGTGACTCACGCCAGAACAGGCTGATGCCTTAGCGCCCACACTGGGTGCCAACTTATGAAATTTGAAGAATTGAACCTGGCTCCGGCCATTATCAAAGCCGTGCTGGAGCAAGGCTACGAAACCCCCACACCGATTCAGGCACAAGCCATTCCGCTGGTGCTGGCAGGGCAAGACCTGCTGGGCGGCGCGCAAACCGGCACCGGCAAAACAGCCGCCTTTGTGCTGCCCATGCTGCACAAGCTCAGTGCAGCCGAAGCACCGCGCAACAAGTTTGGCGGCATCGGCATCCGCGCGCTGGTGCTCACCCCGACGCGTGAACTCGCCGCCCAGGTGGAAGAAGCCGTCACGGTGTATGGCAAATACATGGACCTGACATCGGCTGCCATCTTTGGCGGTGTCGGCATGAACCCGCAGATCAGCCGCATGAAAAAAGGCGTTGACATTCTGGTGGCCACGCCAGGGCGCCTGCTGGACCTGATGCAGCAAGGCATGCTGGACCTGAGCCAGGTGCAAATCCTGGTGCTCGACGAGGCTGACCGCATGCTCGACATGGGCTTTATTCATGACGTCAAAAAGGTGTTGGCCGCCGTGCCCAAGGCCAAGCAAAGCCTGCTGTTCTCGGCCACCTTCAGCGACGAAATCCGCGAATTGGCCGCCACTTTGTTGAAAGACCCGCAAACTGTGCAGGTCACGCCGCGCAACACCACGGTGCAGCGCATCAGCCAGCTGATCCATCCGGTGGGCCGCGGCAAAAAGAAGGCGCTGCTGACGCACATCATTCAGGAGCACGATTGGAGTCAGGTGCTGGTGTTCACCCGCACCAAGTTTGGTGCCAACAACGTGGCCGAATTTTTGACCAAAAACGGCATCAACGCCATGGCGCTGCATGGCAACAAGAGCCAGTCGGCGCGCACGCAGGCGCTGGCCGACTTCAAGAGCGGCGAAGTGCGTGCGCTGGTGGCCACCGACATTGCCGCACGTGGCATCGACATCGACGACCTGCCGCATGTCGTGAACTACGACATTCCCAACGTCTGCGAAGACTACGTGCACCGCATTGGCCGCACCGGCCGCGCCGGCGCTGAAGGCCAGGCCGTCAACCTGGTATGCCTGGACGAAGAAGGCTTCATGCAGGCCATCGAGCGCTTTACCAAGCAGGACATTCCGGTGCAGATCAAGGAAGGCTTCATGCCCGAGCCCGGTGAAAAGGCCGAGCCTATTGCCATGGGACGCCAGACCATCTGGGGCGGTGCCGGCAAGCCACCCAGCCGTGACGTGATGCAAGCCGCTGCCAAAGCTGCCCGCACCGAAATGCTGACCCGGGTGCGCGAGAGCAAGGGCCCGGGAGCCGGGCAAGGCCGCAGTGGTGGTGGTGCGCGCAGCAGCCAGGGTGGCGAGAACCGTGGCCCCAGCACAGGTAACCGGGGTGGGCGCAGCCGCAGCACTGAGAGCCGCCCGGGCAACAGCGGCAACAACAATTTTGACGGCAACTTTGGCAATAACAGCGGCAACCGCGAAGTCGAACCACGCAGCCACTTGTCGGCGGCTGAGCAAGCCGTGCGTGGGCCAGGCCAACGTCCGGCGCGCGGTTATGGCGGTGGCAATGGCGGCGGTTATGGTGGCCCGGTGAACGTCAGTCCGGCCCCGTCCCGCTCTGGTGGCGGTGGCCAGCCTGACCCGATGCGCACCAGCGTGGACATGATGGCCGACCGTGGCCCGCGGCGCAACAACTATGCAGGCAACCGCAACAGCGGCGCGCCCGGCGGTGCCGGTTTTGGTGGCGGCCCGGGTCGCACCGGTGGCGGCAATCGTTCAGGCAGTCGTGGCCGCTCGGGTGGCCCGACTGGCTCCGGTGGCTCACGCGGTCCGGCTAGTCGCTAAACGCAGTGCACACTGGCATGGACATCAACTGGACAGAGCCCAGGCGGCATCAGCCGCGCACAAACAGCGTCACCAGCGGGTCCGGCCCCGACTGGCGGCTCCAGTGACCATGCACTGACGCATCAAACTCTGCGCCGGTGGGCAGCAGGTCGGCCGAGTAGAAGTGCTCACCCGGGCCAAACACCCTTGTGCTGCCATCTTGCAGGCCAATCTCCATCTGCCCGCCCAGAATAAACACCCATTGCGGCTCGGTCGTGCAATGAAAACTGCTGCGAAACCCCACCGGACTCTGGCGCAACTGGTATCCCGCAGACGGCAGCAGCGCCGACAGTGCCGATTGCGCGGTGCCGTGATCGAGCAGCAGTTCCTCTTGGCGAAACCGCGCTTGTCCGTCGGTATCCGTGAACAAAACAACTTTTTGAAACAATGGCATGATGAAATTCCGGCGGGTTGAACTGGCCCGGATTATTCACCCATCAGCCATCCCACCCTGGTAACTTTTCAACAGGACACCCCCCATGAGACTGCTACACACCATGCTGCGCGTTGGTAACCTGCAACGCGCGATTGACTTCTACACCCAGGTGCTGGGCATGACGCTGCTGCGCACCTCGGAGAACCCCGAGTACAAATACACGCTGGCGTTTGTCGGTTATGGTCACAACCCGGAACACGCCGAGCTGGAACTCACCTACAACTGGGGCGTTGACCACTACGAGCTGGGCACTGCCTACGGCCACATTGCGCTGGCCGTGCCCGATGCGGCCGCCGCTTGTGACAAGATCCGCGCCGCCGGTGGCAACGTCACGCGCGAGGCTGGCCCGGTCAAGGGCGGCAGCACGGTGATTGCATTTGTCACCGACCCCGATGGCTACAAAGTCGAACTGATCGAACGCAGCGACGCAGCGCCCGGCGGCGGTCTGCGTTAAAGCTGGCTCAGGCCAGCCGGGTCGCTGGCGATGCAGTTGCGGCCATCGGCTTTGGCCCGGTACATGGCCGCATCAGCCCGACCCAGGCAGTCTTCGGCGCTGCACGTGGGGTCGCCCAGCACCGTGATGCCCAGGCTGGCGCTACTGCGCCAGAGCACGGGCAACTCTTCGTTGCCCAAATTGAACGGCTGTTGCAGCGCTTGCATGATTTTTTCTGCCACGGCCCAGGCATGTGTGCAGGCCAGCGCGTGGTTGCTGCCAGCATCTTCGAGCAACACAGTGAACTCGTCGCCGCCGAGCCGCGCCACCGTGTCAATGCCTCGCACACAGGCTTTCAGGCGCTGCGCCACTTGCAGCAGAAGCTGGTCACCACGGCTGTGGCCGAGCGAGTCGTTGAGCAACTTGAATTTATCCAGGTCCAGGTACATCAGGACGGCACACTGGCCGCTGCGTGCCATGCTGAGCAGCGTCTGCTGCAAGCGGTCCATGAACAAGCGGCGATTGGCCAGTCCGGTCAGTGCGTCATGAAATGCCATCTGCCGAATCAGCTCTTCCGAGCGCTTGCGTGCGCTGATGTCTCGGCCAACACCCCGGTAGCCGATGAGCGTGCCGCTGGCCGTCAGCATCGGCTCACCGCTGATGGATTGCCAGGTCAGGCCGCCTTGAGGATCACGCACTGGCAACTCGAAGTCGTGAAACACCTGCCGGGTGGTCAGCAGTGCCTGGTAATGCGCCCATTGCGCAACACTCAGTTCGATGTAAGGCAATTCCTGCCGCGTCTTGCCCAGCACCTGGTCACCAAACCCCACACTCTGGCTGCGCCGTCCCATGTCCAGCCGGGAAAAGCGAAACTGTGCATCCAATTCCCAATACCAGTCGGAGGACAGTTCGGTCATGGCCCGAAAGCGCGCCTCGCTGGCGCGCAGGTCAAGCTGGCTTTGGTATTGCTCGGTGATGTCTTGCACCGTGCCTTCAAAGTACAGCACAGCGCCCTGGGCATCACGCACCAGGTGAGCATGTTCGCGCACCCAGATGCGCTCGCGCGTCTTGTGCCGATAGACCTGTGACACAAAGTCCACCACCCGCCCGTGTGCGTGAAGCTCAGTGGCAAATTCAGCGCGCCGAGTGGGTTCGCAATACCACTCGGTGGCAATATCGCCCACCGCTGCCAGCATCTCAGCCTCGCTGGTGTAGCCATTGAGCTTGACCAGCGCGGCGTTGGCGCGCAACTGCTGACCCGCCGGGCTCGAACGGTAAGCCCCGATCGGCAGCAAATCAAACAGGCTGGAGAAGTTGGAGTGGATCAACGCTAAAACCTCAATGGCAATGCCGCTAGGTTAACGCAAAACGAACTCGCGAACGACTGTACCTCACCCAGGAATATGCATTTTTTTGGCTTCTAGCCCTTATGAATAAAGCGCTGATAGCTATTTATTTAATAACAATCGGCGATACCTGCGCGCTTGCGCACCACAGCATCCCTGGCCCAGCTGGCGCCATGCACCCAGAATGCCTCTTTATACTGCCGCCATGACTGAACTTGCCGACCTCCGAAAAAGTTACGAACGTGCCGAACTCAATGAAAGTGCCTCGCACGCCGACCCACTCAAGCAATTTGAGCAGTGGTTCAACGAAGCCATTGCGTCAGAAGTGCCCGAACCCAACGCCATGACGCTGGCCACAGTGGCCAACAACCTGCGCCCGAGCACGCGGGTGGTGCTGATCAAGGGATTTGATGCACGCGGCATCGTCTGGTACTCAAATTTTGAGTCGCGCAAGGGTCACGAGATTGCCGGCAACCCGTATGCTGCGCTGCAGTTTCACTGGGTCGAACTCGAGCGCGTGGTGCGCATCGAGGGCTTGGTCGAACGCGTCAGCGACGAGGAAAGCGATACCTACTTTCGCAGTCGCCCATTGGACTCACGCATTGGCGCGTGGGCCAGCCCGCAAAGCCAGGTGATCAGCGGGCGCGGCGTGCTGGTTGCCAACGCGGCACGTTATGGGGCACAGTTTTTGCTCAACCCGCCGCGCCCACCGCACTGGGGTGGCTATCGGCTAAAACCAGATCAGTGGGAATTCTGGCAGGGGCGCAAAAGCCGCCTGCATGACCGGCTGCGCTACCGCCTGACCTCCGCGAGCAAGGGCGCAGCTGCAGAGTGGCTGCGCGAGCGGCTCGCGCCGTAGGCCATTGGCGCTGGGCAGCGCTAGATCAGACTCAGCAGCGCCATCACCAAGGAGACACTCAGCAAGCCCAGCACGGTGGATACCGCCAGGCTGGCCGTCACCAGGTCTTGCGCCACCTGGTAACGCTGGGCAAACAGGAATACATTGGCCCCCATCGGCAACGACGCGGCCACCACCATCACCTGCCATTCCAGCCCGCGCAAGCCCGCCAGCCAGCACACGGCTGCCACCAGCGCCGGCAAAGCCATGTTTTTGAGCAAGCTGATGCCCAGCGCGCCGCGCCAATGTGAGCCCACCCGCACCTGCGTCAGCGTCGCCCCCACCAGCAGCAGCGCCACCGGCCCAAACGCATTACCCAGCAATTGCAGTGGCCGGTCGATCACCTCGGGCAGCACCAGACCCGTCTGCGCAAAGATCAAGCCGACGATGATTGGCAAGGGCACGGGGTGAATGATGCCGTTTTTGATGGCAGTCAACACGGTACGCATGACATGGCGCGGTGCCTGCCCGTCGGCCGCGCCCAGGGCGGCCAAATGGTGGATTTCGGTGATTTCCAGCGCAATGGTGGCAGCGGTCAGCAGCACCAGCGCGTGCACCGAAATCAGCGTGAACAGCATCACCAGAGCGGCCTGACCGTAAGCCAGGCCCACCAGCGGAATGCCGATCATCACCGTGTTGCTGAAGGTGGCAGCCAGCGCCAGCACGGCAGCCCGGGTGCTGCGCCCCTGCGCGACAAACACCGCCGCGTACAACAGCCCAATCGCCACAAAATACAGTGCCACCGGTTTGAAGTTGAGCTGTTCCAGATGAACGGCACTCATGGCACGAAACAGCAGCGCTGGTGTCAGCACCAAAAAAACCAGGTTTGACAAGTCTTTTGTTGCCTCAGCCCTTATCCAGCCTGCGCGACCAGCTATAAATCCAATAGCTATCAGCAACACCACGGGCAGCAATGAAGAAAATACGGGACTGTTCAAAACGGTCAATCAGGTTGATGTCATGCCATTCTGGCTGACAAATGGCGAAAAGCCAGAAACAGAAACGCCCTGGACGCGACTATTTGTCGCGTCCAGGGCGTTTGAAAAATCGGGCCGATTATTGGTATTGCAGGGGCCGGCCAGC
>JAIFMT010000170.1 GCA_020048295.1 Rhodoferax sp. | reverse complement strand
TCCAATTAATTTAGAACACCAGGAGACACGGCATGCTGAGCACCTACAAGTACCCCAAGTACGCGTACCACCGCCCACCCGAACAGAGTGGCGCGGCACCAACACGCTACTCCGTGGTGGTGGTCGGTGCCGGGCCGGTGGGGCTGGCGGCAGCCATTGAACTGGCGCAGTCAGGTGTTGCGGTGGTGCTGCTTGACGACGACGACACGGTGTCGGTGGGCTCGCGCGGCGTGTGCTATGCCAAGCGGGCGCTGGAGGTGCTGGACCGCCTCGGACTGGGCCAGCCCTGCGTGGACAAGGGCGTGAGCTGGAACGTGGGGCGCACGTTTTTCCGCGAGCAGGAGGTGTACCACTTCAACCTGCGCACCGATCCTGACCACAAGCGCCCGGGCATGATCAACCTGCAGCAGTATTACCTGGAAGAATTTGAAGTCCGGCGTGCCAAGGAGTTGCCGAACCTGGATTTGCGCTTCAAGAACCGGGTGGTGTCGGTCACGCCCGAGGATGCCGGGGCCACGCTGCAGGTCGAAACACCCGATGGCATTTACACGCTGCAAGCCGACTGGCTGGTGGTGGCCGACGGGGCGCGCTCCGGCATTCGCCGCCTGATGAACCTTGACATTGAAGGCAAAATTTTCAAAGACCGCTTCCTGATTGCCGACGTGGTGATGAAGGCTGACTTTCCGCACGAGCGCTGGTTCTGGTTTGACCCGCCGTTTCACCCGGGGCAGTCGGTGCTGCTGCACCGCCAGGCCGACAACGTCTATCGCATTGACTTTCAGCTCGGCTGGGATGCCGACCCGGACGAGGCGAAGAAACCCGAGAACGTCATTCCGCGCATCCAGGCGATGCTCGGTGATGACCGCGAATTTGAGCTCGAATGGGTCAGCGTCTATACCTTTCAATGCCGGCGCATGGCCGCTTTCACCCACGGCCATGTGCTGTTTGTCGGTGACGCGGCGCACCAGGTGTCGCCATTTGGCGCGCGCGGGGCCAATTCGGGCATCCAGGACAGCGACAACCTGTGATGGAAGCTCAAGCTGGTCATCGACGGCAAAGCCCCGGCGCGGCTACTTGACAGCTACTCTGAAGAGCGGGTGTTTGCGGCGGACGAAAACCTGCTCAACTCAACCCGCTCCACCGACTTCATCACCCCCAAGAGCCAGACCTCGCTGCTGTTTCGCAATGCCGTGCTGAGTCTGGCGCGCCAGCATCCGTTTGCCCGCGCGCTGGTCAACTCGGGCCGTCTGTCGGTGCCCAGCATCCTGAGCAGTTCCAGCCTCAACACGCCCGATGCAGACACCTTTGCCGGCGACATGGTGCCTGGCGCGCCCATGGACGATGCGCCGGTGCAACAAGACGGCCAAGCCCAGTGGCTGCTTGACAACGTGGGCAGTCGCTTCATGGCGCTGCTGTACGTCAGCCACCCGGTCAATCTCGATGCCAGTACCCTGGCCCACTGTGCCGCGCTGGCGCAGCAGGCCATACCGGTGCAGGTGCTGCTGATCAGCGCGCAGCCCGGAGCCGCACCGGGCAATTTGGCGCTGCTGCACGACAGCGCGGGCCGCTTTGCCCAGCGTTTTGATGCCACCCCCGGCACCACTTACCTGATCCGTCCGGATCAGCATGTGGCAGCGCGCTGGCGCGCCTTTGATGTTGCGCAGATCAGCGCAGCAGTGGCACGCGCCACCTGTCAACCTGCCTGAAGGAGCCCGTCATGCCTTTGAACCTGCAGCCCAATTTATCCGAACCCGGCAAGCGCTACTTTCGCGCCTTCACGCCGGGCGACGATTTTTACGAAGCGCTGATCGACACCCACCGCGACTTGAGCGACGCGCAAAGCGCCATGGTCAACGCCAAGCTGATCTTGCTGCTGGCCAACCACATTGGCGACATCAGCGTGTTGCGCGAAGCCATGGCGCTGGCGCGCCAGGATCTGTAAGCGGCGACCGCTGTGCGCCGGCACCCCAATTTCAGGAGACTTTGATGCAAATCCAGAAAATTCACCATGTGGCCTACCGCTGCAAGGATGCCAAGCAAACCGTCGAGTGGTACCAGAAGTACCTGGGCATGGACTTCATCCTGGCGATTGCCGAGAACGAAGTGCCTTCCACCAAAGAGCCCGACCCCTACATGCATGTGTTTCTGGATGCCGGCGGTGGCAATGTGCTGGCTTTTTTTGAGCTGCCCACGCAACCCGAGATGGGCCGCGACCCCAACACCCCGGCCTGGACGCAGCACCTGGCGCTGCAGGTGGGCTCGGTCGATGAACTGCTGGAAACCAAGGCCAAACTCGAAGCCGATGGCATTGCGGTGGTGGGGCCGACCGACCACACCCTTTTCAAGTCGATCTACTTCTTTGACCCGAGTGGCCACCGACTCGAATTGGCTGCCAACACCGGTACCCCCCAAATGAGCCAGATGCTCGACGCGGTGAAGTGGGACATGCTCAACGAGTGGGCGCAGACCAAAAAAGCCCCGCAGCACGCGCGCTGGATGCACGATGGCAGCTATGCAGGTGCGTAACGCATGAAACTTGCCACACTCAAAACAGGTGGGCGCGACGGCACGCTGGTGGTGGTCAACCGTGCGCTGACGCACTACCGCGCCGTGCCGGCCATTGCCCGCAGCTTGCAGGCCGCGCTGGATGACTGGGCTGACTGCGAGCCACAGCTGCGCCAGGTTTATGAAGCACTCAACAGCGGCGCGTTCACCGAGCCCGATGTGTTTGACCCAGCCGCCTGCCATTCACCCTTGCCACGCGCCTACCAGTGGGCCGATGGTTCGGCCTATGTCAACCACGTCGAACTGGTGCGCCGCGCCCGCGGGGCCGCGCTGCCGCCTGAGTTCTGGACCGACCCGTTGATGTACCAGGGTGGCTCGGACTGCTTTGTCGGACCGTGCGACCCGGTATGCGCGCTATCGGAAGATTGGGGCATCGACCTGGAAGCCGAGGTGGCCGTGATCACGGGCGATGTCAGGATGGGCATCAGCGTGGCGCAGGCGGCCAAGTCGGTGCGGCTGCTGATGCTGGTCAACGATGTGTCGCTGCGCCACCTGATTCCGGCTGAATTGGCCAAAGGCTTTGGCTTTTTCCAGTCCAAACCCGCCAGCGCGTTCAGCCCGGTGGCCGTCACACCTGACGAACTGGGGGTTGACTGGGTGGACAGCCGGGTGCACCGGCCCTTGACCGTGCATCTGAATGGCGTGCTGTTTGGCCAGCCCGATGCCGGCACCGACATGGTGTTCAATTTTGCCCAGCTGATTGCCCACGCCGCCAAAACGCGCGAGCTGTGCGCTGGCAGCATCATCGGCTCGGGCACCGTGTCGAACAAGCAGGGCGGCTTGCAAGGCTCGTCGATTGCCAATGGCGGCGTGGGCTACTGCTGCATCGCCGAAGTGCGCATGTACGAGACGATTGAGACCGGCCAACCGCAAACGCCTTTCCTGAAGTTTGGCGACAGCGTGCGCATCGAGATGTGCGATGCGCAAGGCGCATCGATCTTTGGTGCCATTGCCCAGACCGTCGCGCCCTATCCGGCCTAGCCCATGCTGCCAGTTTATATGCTTTTTATGCCTCTAGCCCATACTGCATAAGCGCGACCAGCTATCTTAGTTATAACATTCATTGACCCCTTCCAGGAACCTGCCATGACCTACCCGCTGTTTGAAAAACACCGCGCCAAGCTCGAAGCCGCGCTCAACGCCATCCACACCCGGGGCTATTGGGCCGCTTACAACGAAATGCCCAGCCCCAAGGTCTATGGCGAAACGGCGGCCGACGATGGCAAAAAAGCCTTCGACGCGCACCTGGGCCAGCGATTCGAGCTCGACCAGCCCGGCATCCAGGCTTGGCTGGCCCCGGAAAAGTCCCCCTACGGCATTGCGCTGGGCGTGAGCTACCCGGTGTGCGACATCGAAGCGCTGATCGCAAGCGGCCAGGCCGCCATGCCCGGCTGGCAGGCGGTAGGCGCAGAGGGCCGTACCGGCATCTGCATCGAGATGCTCGACCGCCTCAACGCGCAAAGCTTCGAGCTTGCCCACGCGGTAATGCTGACCACCGGCCAGGGCTGGATGATGGCGTTTCAGGCCGGCAGCCCGCACGCGCAAGACCGGGGTCTGGAAGCGGTGACCTATGCCTGGCGCGAACAAAGCTTTGTGCCGACCGAGGCGCGCTGGGAAAAACCGCAGGGGAAAAACCCGCCGCTGGTGCTGCAAAAGCACTTTGAGATCGTCGGCCGGGGCGTGGCGGTGGTGGTGGGTTGCGGGACTTTCCCGACCTGGAACACCTACCCGGGCCTGTTTGCCGCGCTGGCCACTGGCAATGCGGTGATTGTCAAACCGCACGAAAACGCCGTGCTGCCCGCCGCCATCACCGTGCGCACCCTTCGCACCGTGTTACTTGAGAACGGCATCGACCCCAATCTGGTCACGCTGTGTGTGCCGGCCAGCTTTGAATCCACGCAGGCGCTGGTGACGCACCCGGTGGTCAAGTCGGTCGATTTCACCGGCGGCAACGCCTTTGGCCAATGGCTCATCGACCACTGCCGCCAGGCGCAGGTGTATGCCGAGCTGTCCGGTGTCAACAACATCGTGATCGACTCGACCGATGCCTACAAACCCATGCTGCGCAACCTGGCCTTCACGCTGTCGCTGTACTCGGGCCAGATGTGCACCACCTCGCAGGCGCTGTTTGTGCCCGCCGGCGGCATTGACACCGAAGACGGTCACAAGAGCTACGACGAGGTGTGCGCAGACCTGGCGCGTGCCATTGAGGGCGCTTTGGCCAAACCCGAAGTGGCTTGCGCCGTGCTGGGTGCGGTGCAATCGGCCGACACCCTGGCACGCATTGCGCTGGCTGACAGCGGCCAACTGGGCACAGTGCTGCTGGCCTCCAAAAAACTCGACCATCCCGACTTCCCCAAGGCCGAGGTGCGCACGCCAGTGCTGCTGGCCTGCGACGCAACCGACGAGTCGGCTTACATGCAAGAGCGTTTTGGCCCGATCAGTTTTGTCGTGAAAACCGCAGACACAGCCAGTGCCATTGCCCTGTCAGAGCGGCTGGTGGGCACGCATGGCGCGCTCACCGCCGGTGTTTACAGCACGCACCCGGAGGTGATCGAGGCCATGACCGCTGCCACCTGGCGCAGCAAGGTGGCGCTGTCCATCAACCTGACTGGCGGCGTGTTTGTCAATCAGTCCAGTGCATTTTCTGACTACCATGGCACTGGCGGCAACCCGGCGGCCAACGCCAGTTATGCCGATTCGGCCTTTGTCGCCAACCGTTTTCGCGTGGTGCAGCGCCGCCACCATGTTTGAGGATCAGGCCATGAGTTACCAGAACATTCTTTTTGAAGCCCAGGCCGGGATCGCCCGCCTGACCCTGAACCGCCCCGACAAGCTCAACAGCTTTACCACGGCCATGAACGCCGAGTTGCTCTCGGCACTGGACGCGGTGCAACACGACAACACCATCCGGGTGCTGGTCATCAGCGGCATGGGGCGCGCCTTTTGCGCGGGTCAGGATCTGGCCGACCCGGCCATGGCCATTGGTCCGCTGCAACCTGACATTGGCAACGTGATCGAAGAACACTACAAGCCGCTGATTCTGGCGCTGCAAACGCTGCGCGTGCCGACAGTGGCCATGGTCAACGGCATCGCTGCTGGTGCCGGTGTCAGCCTGGCGCTGGCGTGTGACCTGGTGATTGCCGCGAAATCCGCGTACTTTTTACAAGCCTTCAGCAAGATCGGGCTGATTCCCGACACCGGCGGCACCTGGTTTTTGCCGCAGCGCGTGGGTATGGCGCGTGCCATGGGGCTGGCCATGCTGGCCGACAAGTTGCCGGCCGACAAGGCACAAGACTGGGGCCTGATCTGGCAAGCCGTGGACGATGGCGAACTGAGCGCCACGGTGGACAAGCTGGCCGCCCAGCTCGCGCAGATGCCCACCCGGGCGCTGGTGGCGACCCGGCTGGCGATGCACGCCGCGCCGAATCACACGCTGGAGCAGCAACTCGGTGTCGAGGCCGGTTTCATGCGCGAACTGGGCTGGCGCGACGACTTCAAGGAAGGCGTGGCCGCTTTTCAGCAAAAGCGCGCCCCCAAATTCACCGGCCAGTGACATGAACCCCCAGGCGCTTTCCACACAAACGCGGGTCGCGGTGATTGGTGCCGGAGCCATGGGCGCAGGCATAGCGCAAGTGGCCGCCGGCGCCGGCCACAGCGTCTGGCTGCTCGATAGCCGCGACGATGCCGCCGCGCAGGCGATTGCCGGCATTCGCGCCCAGTTTGACAAAATGGCCGCCAAAGGCAAGCTAAGCAGCGCCCAGGCGCAGGCAGCGGGCGAGCGGCTGCAGGTGGCCCAGCAGCTGAGCGAACTGGCCGATGCCGGTCTGGTGATTGAAGCCATTGTCGAGAACCTGCAGGCCAAACATCAGCTGTTTGCCGACCTGGAGCAGGTGGTGTCCAGCCATTGCATTCTGGCCAGCAACACCTCGTCGATCTCGATTACCGCCATCGGGGCCGCGCTGCAACATCCCGAGCGCCTCGCCGGCCTGCACTTCTTTAACCCGGCACCGCTGATGGCGCTGGTGGAGGTGATCAGCGGCCTGGCCACGCAGCGCGAAGTGGCGACCAAGCTGCACGCCACTGCCACCGCCTGGGGCAAGACGGCCGTGCATGCCAAATCGACTCCAGGCTTCATCGTCAACCGGGTGGCACGCCCGTATTACGGCGAAGCCTTGCGCCTGCGCGGCGAAGGTGCCGCCGACTGTGCCACGCTCGATGCACTGATGCGCGAGGCCGGTGGCTTTCGCATGGGGCCGTTCGAGCTGATGGACATGATCGGGCTGGACGTGAATTACGCGGTGACGCGCTCGGTGTGGCAAGCGTTCTACAACGACCCGCGTTTTCAGCCCTCGTTGCAGCAGCAGGAGCTGGTGGATGCTGGTTTTCTGGGGAAAAAGACGGGCCGGGGTTTTTATGACTACCGCGCCGGTGCTGACAAACCGGCTGCCGCCACCGAAGCGGCGCAACCCGTGCCGGCCCACATCGTGGTGTGCGGTGACTCGGCCGCTGCCTCGGCGCTGGCGCTGCGGCTCAGCGCGGCGCAGGTGACGTTTGCGCGCGCCACCTCGCCCGATGGCCGCATCGCCCAGGCCGGCGCGGCGGTGCTGTTTGTCACCGACGGCCGCAGTGCCAGCGAGCGCGCCGCACACAACGGCATCGCCGGTACGGTGTTGATCGACCTGGCGCTGGACTACCAGCAGGCCAGCCGGCTGGCGCTGGCGCTGGCCGGCCAGTGCAGTGCAGCGGCGGCGCAGGCCGCCATTGGCCTGCTGCAGGCCGCTGGCCTGCAGGTGTCTGTGCTGGCCGATGTGCCGGGCCTGGCGGTGATGCGCAGCGTGGCCATGCTGGCCAACGAGGCGGCGGATGCGGTGTATCAGGGCGTGTGCAGCGCAGAGGAGGCCGATGCCGCCATGCGCCTGGGTGTGAATTACCCGCTGGGGCCGCTGGCCTGGGCCGACCGGGTGGGTGTGCCGGTCATCCGCGAGGTGCTGACCCACCTGGCGGCCAGCTATGGCGAGGACCGCTACCGCATTTCACCGCTGCTGCAGCGGCAGGTTTATCTTGGCAAGGGCTTTCATGACTGAACACCACCCCCTCAGCAAAGCCGAGGCGCAAGCGCTGGCCGAGGCCACAGCCGCCGCCATGTGGCCACGCGACCAGGCAGCACAGGGCCTGGGCATGCGGCTGGAGCGCATCGGGCCTGGCTATGCCTGCCTGAGCATGCCGGTGCGCGCCGACATGGTCAACGGTCACCACATCTGCCATGGCGGCATGATCTTCATGCTGGCCGATACGGCATTTGCCTATTCTTGCAACAGCTACAACAAGAACACCGTGGCCTCGGCGTGCAACATCGATTTCTTGTCCCCGGCGCGCCAGGGCGACACGCTGCAGGCGGAGGCCGTCGAGCAATCGCAGTCGGGGCGCACCGGTGTTTATGACGTCACGGTGCGTACCATTGGGGGAAAAACCATTGCGCTGTTTCGCGGCAAGTCGTACCGTATCCAGGGTGAGGTGATTGCTGGCCTGAAACAGCTTGACACGCCAGCACCTGCCCCCTGAACCGAATTCCAGGAGAGAACCCATGTCTGTCAGAAAACCTTCACCCGGCGAGCTTGAGCCGATTGAGACCGCCAGCCGCGACGAAATTGCTGCGCTGCAACTGCAACGCCTGAAATGGACGCTGCGTCACGCTTACGACAACGTGCCGCATCACAAAAAGGCCTTTGATGCCCGGGGCGTGCATCCGGACGACCTGAAAACGCTGGCCGACCTGGCGATGTTTCCGTTCATGACCAAGACCGACTTGCGCGAAGAATACCCATTTGGCCTGCTGGCGGTGCCGCGCCAGCGGGTGGCGCGGCTGCACGCGTCGTCGGGCACCACCGGCAAGTCGATCGTGGTGGGTTACACCTTGAAAGACATCGACCACTGGTCAAACCTGATGGCGCGCTCGATTCGCGCTGCCGGCGGGCGCGCCGGCGACATGGTGCATGTGGCTTACGGCTACGGCATGTTCACTGGCGGCCTGGGCGCGCACTACGGGGCCGAACGACTGGGCTGCACGGTGGTGCCGATGTCGGGCGGGCAGACCGAAAAGCAGGTGCAGCTGATTCTTGACTTCCGGCCGCAGATCATCATGGTGACTCCGTCGTATTCGCTGGTGATTGCCGAAGAGTTTGAGCGACTGGGCGTCAAGCCGCAAGACATCTCGCTGCAGGTCGGGCTGTTTGGTGCCGAACCCTGGGGCGAGGGCATGCGCGCCGAGATTGAGCACAAACTGGGCATTGATGCCATCGACATTTATGGCCTGACCGAAGTGATGGGCCCGGGCGTGGCCAGCGAGTGCATCGAGTCCAAAGACGGCCCGGTGATCTGGGAAGACCATTTTTACCCCGAGATCATCAACCCCGACACCGGCGAAGTGCTGCCTGATGGTGCCGATGGCGAACTGGTGTTCACCTCGCTGACCAAAGAGGCGTTTCCGGTCGTGCGCTACCGCACGCGCGACCTGACCCGGCTGTTGCCGCCCACCTCACGCGCGTTTCGGCGCATGGGCAAGATCACCGGGCGCACTGACGACATGCTGATTGTGCGCGGGGTCAACCTGTTCCCGTCGCAAATTGAGGAGCAGATACTGCGCGACAAGCGCCTGTCGGGCAACTACCAGGTGCAGCTGTCGCGGGAGAGCCACCTCGACGATGTGGAGGTGCGTTGCGAAGTGCAGCGCGCACTCTCAGGCAAGCTCACGCCGACCGAGATCGAGGCCATTGCCCGGGAACTGCAGCACCACATCAAGACCAACGTGGGGGTTTCCACCCACGTCAAGGTGCTGCCTTTCGACTCGATTCCGCGCACCCTGACCGGCAAGGCCAAGCGCGTCATCGACGAGCGGCCGTTGCTGGTGTAGCCCTGTCGCACCGTTCGTTTTATAAGCTTTTTAGGCCTCTAGCCCTTACCAAATAAGCGCGACAAGCTATTTAATTCATATCAATCTGAGATTCAGCCCGATGCCGGAAGCCTTCATTTGCGATGCCATTCGCACCCCCATTGGCCGCTATGGCGGCGCTTTGAGCAGCGTGCGCGCCGACGATCTGGCCGCGCTGCCACTCAAGGCGCTGCTGGCGCGCCACCCGGCGCTGGACTGGGCGGCGGTGGACGACCTGATTTACGGCTGTGCCAACCAGGCCGGCGAGGACAACCGCAACGTGGCGCGCATGGCGGGCCTGCTGGCCGGGCTGCCGACACAGGTGCCAGGCACCACGGTGAACCGGCTGTGTGGCTCGGGCATGGACGCAGTGGGGCTGGCGGCGCGTTCCATCAAGGCTGGCGAGGCGCAGCTGCTGCTGGCCGGTGGCGTGGAAAGCATGTCGCGCGCGCCGTTTGTCATGGGCAAGGCCGACACGGCTTTTTCACGCCAGGCGGCGGTCTTTGACACCACCATCGGCTGGCGTTTTGTCAACCCGCTGATGCAGCAGACGCATGGCATCGACTCCATGCCGCAAACGGCTGACAACGTGGCGGCAGACTTTCATATTTCTCGCGCCGACCAGGACGCGTTTGCCTGGCGCTCGCAACAGCGCTGGGCGGCAGCGCACGCGGCTGGGCGCTTTGCCGACGAGCTGGTGGCGGTGCAACTGCCGCGCAAGAAGGGCGAACCGCTGTGCTTTGACACCGACGAGCACCCGCGCCCGGACACCACGCTGGCCATGCTGGCGCAGCTCAAAGGGGTCAACGGGCCGGGTTTGAGTGTGACCGCCGGCAATGCTTCGGGCATCAACGACGGTGCTTGCGCCTTGCTGATCGCCTCGGAGGCAGCGGCCAAAACCCACGGCCTGACACCCAAGGCGCGCGTGCTGGGCATGGCCAGCGCTGGTGTGGCGCCGCGCATCATGGGCTTTGGCCCGGCCCCGGCGGTGCGCAAGGTGCTGGCGCTCACCGGCTTGCGGCTGGACCAGATGGACGTCATCGAACTCAACGAAGCCTTTGCCGCGCAAGGATTGGCGGTACTGCGCGAGCTGGGTCTGGCCGACGATGAGGCGCGCGTCAACCCCAACGGCGGCGCGATTGCCATTGGCCACCCGCTGGGCATGAGCGGTGCACGGCTGGTGACCACGGCCACTTACGAATTGGCACGGCGTGGCGGGCGTTATGCGCTTTGCACGATGTGCATTGGAGTCGGGCAAGGTATTGCCCTGGTGATCGAGCGCGTTTGATTTTTTTAACCACAAATAGGAGACAAGTCCCATGAGATTCACCCTGAAAAAATTGCTCGTTGGCAGCGCGTTGGCGCTGGCCGCCGTGGCGGCACTGGCGGCTGAGCCGATCAAGATCGGCTCGGTGCTGTCGGTCACCGGCCCGGCCGCCTTTTTGGGCGACCCCGAGCTGAAAACCCTGCAGATGTACGTGGAAGACATCAACAAAAAAGGCGGCGTGCTGGGACGTCAGCTGACGCTGGTGCATTACGACGACGGCAGCGATGCCGGCAAGGCCAACGGTTTTGGCAAGCGCCTGATTGACGACGACAAGGTGGACATCATCGTCGGCGGCACCACCACGGGCTCGACCATGTCGATGGTGCCGCTGGTCGAGAAGGCGGGCATGCCGTTCATCTCGCTCGCCGGGGCGGTGGTGATCGTTGAGCCGGTGAAGAAATGGGTGTTCAAAACCCCGCACACCGATCGCATGGCCGCCGAAAAGGTGTTTGAAGACATGAAGCAACGCGGGTTGACCAAGGTGGCGCTGTTCTCCGAGACCAGCGGCTTTGGCCAGTCGGGCAAAAAGGAAACCGAGGGCGTGGCCGGCAAATTTGGCATCACGCTGGTCGCCAATGAAACCTATGGCCCCAAAGACACCGACATGAGCCCACAGCTCACCAAAATCCGCAACACCCCTGGGGTGCAGGCGGTGTTCATCTTTGGCCTGGGCCAGGGCCCGGCGATTGCCACCAAAAACTACGCCCAGCTTGGGCTGACGCTGCCGCTGTATCACGCCCATGGTGTGGCTTCTGAAGAGTTCATCAAGCTCGCCGGCCCCGCTGCCGAGGGTGTGCGCCTGCCCGCAGCGGCCTTGCTGGTGGCTGGCAAACTGGCCGCCAACGACCCGCAAAAGCCGGTGGCTGAAGGCTACGCCAAGGCTTTTAATGCCAAGTGGAAAACCGATGTTTCCACCTTTGGCGGTCACGCTTATGACGGCCTGATGCTGGCGGTGGATGCGATCAAACGCGCTGGTGGCACCGACAAGGCCAAGGTGCGTGACGCGATTGAGGCCACCAAGGGCTATGTGGGCACCGGCGGCGTGGTCAACATGTCGGCCACCGACCACATGGGCCTGGACCTGTCGGCGTTCAAGATGCTCGAAATCAAGGGTGGTGACTGGACGCTGGTCAAATAAACCTGAGGCGCGCCACCATCATGCTGTTTGAAACACTAGAAATAGCCCGTGCCGGCCCGGTCGCCACGCTGTGGATGAACCGGCCGGCGGTGTTCAACGCTTTCAACGAACAGTTGATTGCCGACCTGGACAGCGCTTGCCAGCAGCTCGACGGCGACGCTGGCGTGCGGGTGGTGGTACTGGCCGGCCGTGGCAAGCACTTTTCGGCCGGTGCCGACCTGCACTGGATGCGCCGTGCCGCGCAGGGCAGCGAAGCCGACAACCTGGCCGATGCGCGCCGCTTTGCCCACATGTTGCGGCGCATTGCCACGCTGTCCAAGCCCACCATCGCCCGGGTGCAGGGGGCCGCGCTGGGTGGCGGCACCGGCTTGGCTGCTGCCTGCGACATGGCGGTGGCCAGCCTGGACGCGACGTTTGCCACCTCTGAGGTCAAGTTCGGCATCATCCCGGCGGTGATCAGCCCGTATGTGCTGCGCGCCATCGGGCCGCGCCAGGCACTGCGTTACTTTCAAAGCGCTGAAAAAATCAGCGCCGAGCGCGCGCTGGCCATCGGCCTGGTGCATGAAGTCACCCCGGTGGATGGGCTCGATGCCGGTGTGGCGGCGCTGGTGGAGCCACTGCTGGCGGGCGGGCCCACCGCGCAGCGTGCCGCCAAAGACCTGATCGAGGCGGTCACGGGCCGTCCCATTGATGAGTCCACGCTCGAAGACACGGCCCGGCGCATCGCCACCCAGCGTGCCACAGCCGAGGGCCGCGACGGCATCGCCGCGTTTCTGGACAAGCGCCCACCGGCCTGGCTGGCGGGCTGAACCCCTATTCCTCACCCGGAGTCACAACGATGTACACCCAATCGTTCAACGTGCAAGAGCCCCCTGGCCAGAAGCCGGCTGCCCCGGCGCTGTCTCTGGACAACCCGCAGGCGCAGGCGCGTTTTGACGCAACCATTGATGCCGATGGCAAGATCGAGCCGCAAGACTGGATGCCCGAGGCCTACCGCAGGACCCTGCTGCGCCAGATCAGCCAGCACGCGCACAGCGAAATTGTCGGCATGCTGCCCGAGGGCAACTGGATCAGCCGTGCCCCCAGCCTCAAACGCAAGGCGATCCTGATCGCCAAGGTGCAGGACGAAGGCGGCCATGGTCTGTACCTGTACAGCGCTGCTGAGACGCTGGGCCAGGGCCGCGACCAGATGCTGGCCGACCTGCACAGTGGCAAAGCCAAGTACAGCTCGATCTTCAACTACCCCACGCTCACCTGGGCCGATGTGGGTGTGATTGGCTGGCTGGTGGATGGCGCGGCCATCATGAACCAGATTCCGCTGTGCCGCTGCTCGTATGGCCCGTACGCCCGCGCCATGATCCGTGTCTGCAAGGAAGAGTCTTTTCACCAGCGCCAGGGTTACGAGGCGCTGCTGGTCATGATGCAAGGCACAGCCGACCAGAAGGCGATGGTGCAGGACGCGGTCAACCGCTTCTGGTGGAAGTGCCTGGCCATGTTTGGCCCGCCTGACGCCGACAGCCCGCACAGCGCACAAGCCATGCGCTGGGGCATCAAACGCATCAGCAACGACGAGTTGCGGCAAAAATTCATCGACGCCACCGTGCCCCAGGCACAGGTGCTGGGCGTGACGCTGCCCGACCCTGACCTGAAATGGAACGAGGAACGTCAGCACTATGACTACGGCCCGATCGACTGGGACGAGTTCTGGAGCACCGTGAACGGCAACGGTCCGTGCAACCACGAGCGCCTGGCGACCCGCGTCAAGGCGCATGACGATGGCCAGTGGGTGCGCGAGGCCGCGCTGGCCTACGCCGCCAAACATTCACCGCAAACCCAAAGGCAAGCCGCATGACTACCCCGCAAACCAATCCACTCCCCCAAGCTGATGGCGCATCTGCCCCGGCATTGAAAGACTGGCCGCTGTGGGAAGTGTTTGTGCGCAGCAAACAGGGCCTGGAGCACAAACACTGCGGCAGCCTGCACGCCAGTGACGCGCAGCACGCGCTGCAGATGGCGCGCGACGTCTATACCCGCCGCCAGGAAGGTGTCAGCATCTGGGTGGTGCCGTCCAGAAGCATCACCGCCAGCTCACCCGACGACAAGGACGCGTTATTTGACCCGGCGGCCGACAAGATCTACCGCCACCCCACGTTTTATGAGATTCCCGATGAAGTGGGGCACATGTGAAAACGGTCACAGTCACTTCACACGCAGCTTGCCAGGACTACCTGCTGCACCTGGCCGACAACGCGCTGATTCTGGGCCAGCGCAACGCCCAGTGGTGCGGCCACGGCCCGGTGCTCGAAGAAGACCTGGCGCTGGCCAACAACAGCCTGGACCTGATCGGCCAGGCGCGCCTGCTCTACCAGCATGTGGCAGACCTGCGCAAGGACGGCCGCAGCACCGAAGACCTGCTGGCCTACTTTCGGGACGTGTCCGACTTCAGGAACTACACCTTGCAGGAACTGCCGCACAGCACGGCGCTGGCGCCCACGGCATCAGGAAACCGTGACTACGCGGTGACGATTGCGCGTAATTTTTTGTACAGCGCACTCATGGTCGGTGTGTGGCAGGGGTTGAAGAGCTCGGCCGATGCGCAACTGGCTGCGATTGCCGCCAAGTCGCTCAAGGAAACCAGCTACCACCTGCGCCATGCGCACGACTGGCTGCTGCGCCTGGGCGACGGCACGCCCGAGTCACATACCCGAATGCAGGCCGCCATCAACCACTTAATGCCGTACACGCAGGAATTCTGGACACCCAGTCCGATGGAGACGGCAGCGGTGAAGGCGGGCATGGGGGTCGATACCCGCACCCTGCAAGCCAGCTGGGATGAAACGGTGAACCAGGCATTGGCGCACGCCACCCTGACCCGGCCCCCGGTGGGCGGCCATGTGCCCACCGGCAAGCTGGGCGTGCATTCAGAGCATCTGGGTTTTGTGCTGGCCGAAATGCAGTGCCTGGCGCGCGCCCACCCGCAAGCGGTTTGGTAAGCACCATGGTTAGCAACGCGGTACCACTGCCCGAAGGACCCATCCCGCCCAAGCAGGCTGGTGACGCGCACCATGGCGTCTGGACCCTGCTCGAACAGGTGGCCGACCCGGAAATTCCGGTGGTCAACCTGCGTGAAATGGGCATCCTGCGGGACGTGCGCAACGGGGCTGACGGGCTGGAGGTGGTCATCACCCCCACCTACAGCGGCTGCCCGGCGATGAGCCAGATGTTTGACGATGTGGTGGCTACCCTGGCGAGCGCCGGCGTGGCGGCGCGCGTGCTGACGCAACTGGCACCGGCCTGGAGCACTGACTGGATGACGACGCAGGCTCGCGACAAACTGCGCGCCTACGGCATTGCCCCACCGCTGCCCAGTGGCTGTGGCGTCGTCACCCAGGTCGTGCAGTTTGCTTTAAAAAAGAAAGCATCCAGCCTAACAGAGACGGTGGCTTGTCCGCAATGCGGCTCACAAAATACGACCGAGATATCGCACTTTGGCTCGACCGCCTGCAAGGCCCTGTACCGCTGCCTGAACTGCCAGGAAACCTTTGATTACTTCAAACCTTACTGATAGCCAGCATCACATGACATCTCCCATGCGGCATAAATTGGTCATTGTGGGCTGGACCCGCAAGCCATGTCCCCGAATTCACTCGATCCCGGGTCGGTGCTCGGGATAACAGTCGATCACTTTCACATTACCCATCATGTCCACACTCCCGCGTTTTCACGACCTGCGCGTTGCCCGCATCAGCCCGGAAGCAGCGGGTTCGGTTGCCATTGCACTGAGCGTGCCTGACGACCTGCTGGCCAGCTTTGACTTCCAGCCCGGCCAGTATCTGACACTGCGTAGCCGCATCGACGGTGCCGATGTGCGCCGCAGTTATTCGATCTGCTGCACCCGCAACCACTTGCGACAACAGCATGAACTGGTGGTCGGCATTCGCCCGATGGCGGGCGGGGTGTTCTCCAACTGGGCGGCGCACACCCTGAAGGCAGGCGACACGCTGGCGGTGATGCCGCCGGATGGGCGCTTTGTGTCGCGCCGCCCGCGTGCCCTGCACCGGGTGGGTTTTGCGGCCGGTTCCGGCATCACGCCTATTTTGTCGATCATGGCCAGCACGCTCGAAGAACAACGAGAGAGCAAATTCACCTTGGTCTATGGCAACCGCAGCATGGCCACGGTGATGTTCAACGAAGCCCTGCAAGACCTCAAAGACCGCTACCCGGACCGCCTCACCTTGATCCACATCCTGTCGCGTCAGGCGCAGGAGGTCGATTTGCTGCAGGGCCGCATTGATGGCGACAAGGTGCGCGCCCTCATCGCCGCGTTGTTGCCGGTGGCCAGCCTGGACGAGGTGTTCATCTGCGGGCCAGAGGCCATGATCGATGCCACTCAAGTGGCCTTGCTGCAAGCCGGTGTGCCTGAAAAACAGGTGCATGTCGAGCGCTTTACTTCGCCCACGCTCGACGGTTTGAGCCTTGAGGCACGTCAGGCGGCTGCGGCCAAACTGCCATTGCCCGCCGATGGCCAGGTGGCGCTGACGGTTGTGCTCGACGGCAAGGCACACGCGCTGCACATGACCCCGCACGAGCATGTGCTGGACGTGGCACTGGCCGCCGGACTGGATTTGCCCTTCTCTTGCAAGGGCGGAGTCTGCGCCACCTGCCGCTGCAAGGTCACCCAGGGCAGCGTGGCGATGGACAAGAACTTTGGCCTGGAAACCTGGGAAACCGACAAGGGTTTTGTGCTGAGCTGCCAGTCACGCCCCACCAGCGAGGCTGTCACGGTGAGTTTTGACGAACGGTAAAAAAGGGCACCCATGCAGGTCTATAACTACTTTCGCAGCGGCACCTCGCACCGCCTGCGCATCGCGCTGAACCTCAAAGGGTTGGACTGGAACTATGTAGCGGTCGATCTGCGCGCCGAGGCGCACTTTGACGCGGCCTTCAAGGCCCTCAATCCGCAAGGTCTGGTGCCCACGCTGGTCGATGGCGATCTGGTGCTGACGCAGTCACCGGCCATCATCGAATGGCTGGAAGAGCGCTACCCGACACCACCGCTGCTGCCGGCAGATGCGAACGACCGCGCTCGCGTGCGCGCCATGGCCGCCCTCATCGGCTGCGACATCCATCCGCTGAACAACCGGCGCGTGCTGGAATACCTGCGCCACACGCTGGGCTGCGACGAGGCGGCTGTGTTGCAGTGGTGCGGCAACTGGATCAACAGCGGTTTTGCGGCGCTGGAGGCCCTGCTGCGGGCCGACATGCAGCGCGGCAACTTCTGCTTTGGCCAGCAGCCCACGCTGGCCGATGCCTACCTGGTCGCCCAGGTGGAAAGCGCCCGGCGCTTCAAGGTTGATCTGGCACCGTATCCCCAGATCGTCGCGATTGACCAGGCCTGCGCCAAATTGCCGGCGTTTGAGCGCGCCGCGCCTAAAAATCAGCCGGATGCGGTTTAACATCAACTTTCACCTCTCTCTCTGGACCACTCTCACCATGTCAAACCTGATCTTGCTCGGCGACGAAGCCGTTGCCCGCGCCGCCATTGATGCCGGCATCACCGCTGCCTACGCCTACCCCGGCACGCCCTCCACCGAGATTTACCAGACCATTGCCGACCACGCCAAACAGCATGGCCTGCCGGTCAAGGGTTTCTGGTCGGGCAATGAAAAGGTGGCGCTCGAAGAGGCCGTGGGCGTTTCTTACGCCGGTTGCCGGGCGCTGGTGTCCATGAAGCATGTGGGCCTGAATGTGGCCGCTGACCCGTTCATGAACGTGGCGGTGTCGGGCGCGCACGGGGGGCTGGTGATTGTGGTGGCCGATGATCCGTCGATGCACAGCTCGCAAAACGAGCAGGATTCGCGCTACTTTGCCGACTTTGCCATGATGCCCTGCCTGGAGCCTGCCGATCAGCAGCAGTGTTATGACTTCACCCGCGAGGCGTTTGAGCTGTCTGAACAGCTGCAGGTGCCGGTGATGCTGCGCCTGGTGACGCGGCTGGCGCACAGCCGCGCGCAGGTAACGCTGGCTCCACCGCGCGCGCCCAACACACCGCGCTATGTGGATGACCCGGCACGCTTCACGCTGATTCCGGCCAATGCCCGGCGCGCCTACGCACAACTCATTGAAAAACAAAAGCCCCTGCTGGCCTACAGCGAGGCGCACCCGGTGTGCACGCTGACGATTCAGGGCCAGGGCAAGCCCGGCATTCTGGTCAGCGGGCTGGCCTGGAACTACCTGACCGAGGCGCTGGGTGAAACCATCAACCACTACAACCTGTTGCGCATTCCGATGTACCCGCTGCCGATGAAAAAAATCCGCCAGCTGCTCGATGCCTCCAGCGAGGTGTTTGTGGTCGAAGAAGGCTACCCGTTCATCGAGCGCCTGGTCAGCGCCAACGGCCTGATGCAGGAGCTGCCGATACGCGGCAAGCTCAGCGGCGACCTGCCGCGCACTGGCGAGCTGAACCAGGACGCGATCAAACCCTGTTTTGGCCTGACCGTAGAGCCCGCCTTGCAACTCGCCGGCCTGGCTGACGTGCTGGTGGGCCGCCCGCCGCGCCTGTGCGACAAATGCCCGCACAGCGATGCCTACATTGCCATCCGCGAAGTCATCAGCGATCTGGGCGCAAGCGTGCGGGTGATGGGCGACATTGGCTGCTACACGCTGGGCTACATGGAGCCGCATCAGGCCATTCACTCGGCCTTGTGCATGGGGGCCTCGATTGGCATGGCCATTGGGGCCTCGCACGCGGGCATGACACCGAGCCTGTGCGTGATTGGCGACGGCACGTTCACACATTCCGGGCTGGCACCGCTGCTGGACGCGGCGCGTGACAACAGCAACATCAAGGTGTTCATCCTGGACAACAGCATTGTGGCCATGACCGGTGGCCAGCCGACCATGGCCACCGACGAAGAGGTGGTGGACCTGGTGGCGGGCCTGGGCGTGCCGCGCAGCCATATCCGCATCGTCGAGCCCACCGCGCACAAAAAGCAGCACACGGTGCATGTCATCCGCGAGGAACTGGCCTACACCGGCCTGTCGGTCATCGTGGCGCGCCGTGCCTGCGTGACCTACGCCAAGGAAATCAAGGAGATCAAGGCGCACAAACGCGAGATTGCGGTGGTGGCCGCATGAACTTTGACCTAGTAATTGCCGGCGTGGGCGGCCAGGGCGTGCTGACCATAGCCGCCGTGCTGGACCGCAGCGCACATGAGGCGGGGCTGTTCATCAAACAGTCTGAGGTGCATGGCATGGCGCAGCGCGGCGGAGCGGTGTCGGCGTTTGTGCGGATTTCTGACCAGCCGATTGCCAGCGACCTGATTGCCCGGGGCAGCGCGGGCCTGCTGATCTCAGTCGAGCCGCTGGAGGCGCTGCGCTACACCCAGTTGCTCAAACCCGATGGCTGGATCGTCAGCGACATCACGCCGATGCTCAACGTGACCGATTACCCAGCCATGCCCGAGGTGTACAAGGTGCTGTTTTCCGCGCCCCGGCTGGTGGCGCTGGATGCCACCCGGCTGGCACAAAAAGCCGGCACACTCAAGGCGCAAAACATGGCCGTGCTGGGCGCAGCGGCCATGCACCTGCCGCTACCCACCGAACTGATCGAGCAACAAATCACCGCGTTGTTTGAGCGCAAGGGGGAACGCATCGTCAGCGCCAACCTGCACGCGTTTCGCAAGGGCGATGCCGCCAGCCGCTTCAGCGCCGCACTGCTGGCAGCCGGCGCTGGCAGCGACGGTGTGGCGCAGTTGGTGTCACATATCCACTTCCCGCCTCATCCGGTGCCCCCCGCGCTGGTAGCTGCCTGCTGCGAACGGCTGCTGCATGGCGATGGCGCAGCGCTGGTCGCCCAATTGCAGGGGCACCAGGAGCTGGTGCGGCTTGAGGTACTGCTGGAGGTACAGCCGCACTGACCATTGTGCTAAAAGTCCATCGCCCAATGCAAAAAAAGCCCCAAGTAGATCAATCACTTGGGGCTGTATCTGGCGGAAGCGGTGAGATTCGAACTCACGAACGTCGCAAAACGTTGCCGGTTTTCAAGACCGGTGCAATCGACCACTCTGCCACGCTTC
>JAIFMT010000061.1 GCA_020048295.1 Rhodoferax sp. | reverse complement strand
GACGTGCAGGATGTGTATCACAACGCCGAGCTGGACTCGGACAGTCTATGAAGATTCTTGTTGTCGGTGGCGGTGGCCGCGAACACGCGCTGGCCTGGCGGCTGGTGCAGTCGCCCAAAACCCACAAAATCTACATTGCCCCTGGTAATGGCGGCACGGCGCTTGACCCGCGTTTTGAGAACGTGCCGATCACCGATGTCAAGGAGCTGTGCACCTGGGCGCTGGCGCAAAAAGTGGTGCTGACGGTGGTGGGCCCCGAGGTGCCGCTGGCCGCTGGCATCGTCGATGAGTTTCGCAAGCACGGACTGCGCATTTTTGGCCCGACGCAAGCGGCCGCGCAACTGGAAAGCTCGAAGGCGTTTTCCAAAGCCTTCATGCAGCGCCACGGCATTCCCACCGCCGAGTTTGAGACGTTTTCTGACCCGGCAGCCGCCCACGCTTACATCGACCAAAAGGGCGCGCCGATTGTGGTCAAGGCCGATGGTCTGGCTGCTGGCAAGGGCGTGGTGGTGGCGCTGACGCTGGCCGAGGCGCACGCGGCAGTCGATTTCATGCTGCTCGACAACACCCTGGGCATCAGCCACAACGCCGATGGCGCGCGGGTGGTGATTGAAGAGTTTTTACAAGGCGAAGAAGCCAGTTTTATCGTCATGGTGGATGGCAAAAATGTGCTACCGCTGGCTGCCAGCCAGGACCACAAGCGTTTACTCAATGCCGATCAGGGCCCAAACACGGGTGGCATGGGTGCTTATTCGCCAGCACCGGTGGTCACGCCGGATGTGCATGCGCGTGCCATGCGCGACATCATCCTGCCCACCGTGCGGGGTATGGAAAAGGACGGCATTCCGTTCACCGGCTTCCTGTACGCCGGCCTGATGATCGATGCGCACGGCAAGCCCAAGACGCTCGAATTCAACTGTCGCATGGGCGACCCCGAAACCCAGCCGATCATGCTGCGCCTGAAGACCGATCTGGTGGATGTGATGCTGGCCGCCACCGAACCCGGCCCACACGGCCGGCTCGACCAGATCGAACTGGAATGGGATCGCCGCACAGCACTCGGTGTGGTGCTGGCCGCGCACGGCTACCCGGCGGCCCCGCGTAAGGGCGATGTCATCAGTGGCGTGCCCGCAGAGACCGAAGACGCGCTGGTGTTTCATGCCGGCACAGCCCAGCTCAACGGTGCGCTGGTGACCGCTGGCGGGCGCGTGCTGTGTGTCACGGTGCTGGCCGACAGCGTGCGCCAGGCGCAGCAGCGGGCTTACGAAGTGACCTCTGGCATTCATTTTGATGGCATGCAATACCGCACCGACATAGGCTACCGCGCTATCAAAGGCGCAGCGGCATGAAGACAGCCGGGTTAAGTGGCAATGCCACAACCGAGGTCAGTGACTACCTGCGCGGCCTGCAAGCCGGCATTACCTGCGCCATCAGTGCGATCGACGGCACGCCGTTTTTGACCGACCCCTGGCAAAAGCCGCCCGGCGAGGCGCTGCAAGGCCACGGCATCACGCAAATCCTTGAAGGTGGTCCCATTTTTGAGCGCGCTGGTTGCGGTTTCTCACACGTCAGTGGTCCCCGCTTGCCGCCATCGGCGACCCAGCACCGCCCTGAGCTGGCTGGTGCGCCGTTCGAGGCAATGGGCGTGTCGTTGGTGTTTCACCCGCGCAACCCGTATGTGCCGACGGTTCACATGAACGTGCGCATGATTTCCAGCACCGCCCCGGATGGTGCCCCGGTGCGCTGGTTTGGCGGCGGCATGGACTTGACACCCTATTACGGCTTTGCCGACGACGCCGTGCATTTCCACCAGACCTGCAAGATCGCGTTGCAGCCGTTTGGCGATGACAAGTACCCGCGCTTCAAGACCTGGTGCGACGAGTACTTTTACCTCAAGCACCGCAGCGAACAGCGTGGCGTGGGAGGCATCTTTTTTGACGATTTCGCGGAACTTGGCCCGGCGCCAAGCCTGGCGATGATGCAGTCGGTGGGCGACGCGTTTCTGGGGGCTTACCTACCGATCGTGACGCGGCGCATGGACACGCCGTATGGCCAGCGCGAGCGCGATTTTCAGCTTTACCGGCGTGGCCGCTATGTGGAATTCAACCTGGTGTGGGACCGTGGTACGCATTTTGGCCTGCAGTCGGGTGGCCGTAGTGAGTCGATCCTGCTCTCCATGCCGCCGTTGGTGAGTTGGGCCTACCAGCAGACGCCCACGCCTGGCACGCCTGAGGCGGCGTTGTACAGCGATTTTCTGGTGCGCAAGGATTGGCTTTGATGGCTGGTGCGACCATCCGGCGCGTCGGCGTGATGGGCGGCGCGTTTGACCCGCCCCATCTTGCGCATCAGGCGCTGGCGCAAGCCGCGCTGGAACAATTGCAACTCGATGCGCTGCGGCTGATTCCCACCGGCCAGGCCTGGCACAAGCCGCGTGCGCTGACAGCGGCACAGCATCGGCTGGAAATGGTACAGCTGGCGTTTGCCAACCAGCCCAAAATCATCGTGGATCCGCGCGAGATTGAGCGCAGCGGTCCGAGCTACACCATCGACACCTTGCAAGAGCTCAAAGTCGCCGCGCCACAGGCGCAATTGTTTCTGATCATCGGTGCAGATCAGGCCCGGGCACTGCCCAGCTGGCAGCGCTGGCAGGAGATTCTTCAATCAGCTATAATTTGTGTAGCTGATCGCGCTCACCCAGAAAGCGCTGCAGGTCAATTTGATGCAGAAAGCGCAAGTTTTGCCAATTTTGTCCACCTGAAGATGCCCACCCTGGCCATCAGCGCCACCGACATCCGCACCCGCATTTCTGCCCACCAGGGCATTGGTGATCTGGTGTGCGAGCCCGTTGCACGTTATATTGCCGCCCACCACCTTTACCAGACTGTCTGATGACTACCAAAGCCCCTGCCAAAACTTCCGCAAAAACTGCCGCCAAGTCGGCTGTTAAAGCCGCCATCCCCCCAGCGACAAAAGCCAGCCGTGGCAAAACTGCGGTACCAACACCCACCAGTCTGGCCGACGTGCCGCTGACCCCGTTGGCAACCAGTGCGCTGCGCAAGCCAGCCGGCCAAGCCGGTGCGTCAGTGGTCAAGGCAGTGGCGGCCAAACCCGCGGGCATGGCACTTGAAAAAAAGGACGTGCAAAAGCTGCAGCGCGCCATTGTCGATGGCCTCGAAGATGTCAAGGCGCACGACATTGTGGTGTTTGACACCGAGCACCTGTCGTCGCTGTTTGAGCGGGTGATCATCGCCTCGGGCACCTCCAACCGGCAGACCAAGGCGCTGGCTGCCAGCGTGATGGATGCAGTGCGTGAAGCCGGTTTTGGCAAACCGCGCATGGAGGGTGAAGGCAACGGCGAGTGGATCATTGTGGATTGCGGTCAGGCCGTGGTGCATGTGATGCAGCCTACTTACCGGGCGTATTACAACCTTGAAGAGCTGTGGGGCGACAAGCCGGTGCGGCTGAAGCTGGGTGCCGCCAAGCCGGTGGCCGCCAGCGCTGCCAAACCAACCGCCGACAAGGAAGCCGCCAAACCCGCCGCCAGCCTGCGTCGCTCCAGTGCCGCCAAGAAGGGTGTGGAGGCGGCATTCCCCTCTCGGGCGCAGCTGAAAAAGGCCGAGGATGCTAAAGCTGTTGCTACGAAAAAAGCAGCTGCTCGCGCAATCCCCAAAAGGGCTACAGGCCAATTTGATGCTGAACCTGTGGCGAAACCACGGGTTCGCACGCTGGTAGTCAACGCGCCCAGCAAGCCTGCAGCCAAAAAGGCGGCCGCCAAGTCCAGTGGCAAAACCGCAGCACCCAGAAAACCTGCTGCCCGCAAAGCCTGACGCGCATGCGTTTGTTTGTTGTGGCGGTAGGCCAGCGCGTGCCTGACTGGGCGCAAACCGCCTGGGATGACTATGCCAAGCGCTTCCCGTTTGAGATCAAGGTGGAACTCAAGGCGGTCAAGACCGAGCCACGCGCCTCCAAATCACTTGAAACCCTGTTGGCCGCTGAGCGCGCCCGCATTGAGGCTGCCATTCCCAAAGGCTGCCGCGTTGTGGCGCTGGACGAACGCGGCACGGCGTTGACCACCATGGCGCTGGCGGGAAAACTCACCGACTGGCAGCTCTCAGGCGATGACGTGGTACTGGTCATTGGCGGCCCGGATGGGCTCGACCCGGCCTTTCGCCAGGCGGCGCAGGAGCGCATCCGTCTGTCGGACCTGACGCTGCCGCATGCGCTGGTGCGCGTGCTGCTGATCGAGCAGTTGTACCGCGCCTGGTCCATCAACGCCAGCCACCCGTATCACCGGGAATGAGTGGTGGCTGAAATGAAGCCTTTTGTTTATCTAGCCTCGCAAAGTCCCCGGCGCAGGCAATTGCTGGAGCAGTTGGGTGTCGCTTATGCTTTGTTGTTGCCCGATGCCAGCGAGGATGCCGAAAGTCTGGAAGCGGTGCTGCCGCACGAGGCACCGCTGGCCTACGTCAAGCGGGTCACCCAGCTCAAGCTTGATGCGGCGCTGACACGCCGGGTCCGCCGTGGCTTGCCTGACGCGCCAGTGCTCTGCTCGGACACCACGGTAGCGCTTGGCCGCATGATCCTGGGTAAACCTGCGGACGGCGAAGATGCCGCCCGGATGCTGGCGACCCTGTCGGGCAAGATGCACCGGGTGTTGACGGCGGTGGCGTTGGGCACGCCAGCGCGGCGGCAGATGACCGTCTCTGCCTCAAGGGTCACATTTGCCGATCTGAGTGCTGCCCAAATTCAGGCCTATGTGGCCACCGATGAGCCGTTGGGCAAGGCGGGTGCGTATGCAGTGCAGGGCAGGGCGGCGGCGTTTATCAGCAAGATCAGCGGCAGTTATTCGGGCATCATGGGCTTGCCCATGTTTGAGACGGTGCAATTGTTGCGTGCCTTTGGCATGGAGACCTGAGGCGTTACAGTCGCTTGCTTATGCAAGAAGATATTCTGATCAATTGGTCGCCCCAAGAAACCCGGGTCGCGCTGGTGGAAAACGGCGTGCTGCAAGAACTGCACGTTGAGCGCACGCTGGAGCGTGGCTTGATGGGCAATGTGTATCTGGGCAAGGTGGCGCGGGTGCTGCCGGGCATGCAGTCGGCTTTCATTGACATCGGGCTGGAGCGGGCGGCGTTTTTGCATGTGGCCGATGTCTGGCATGCGCCGGTGGAGGGTGAAACCATTTCAGCCGCACGCACCGCAGCAGCGCAAATCCCGATCGAAAAACAGGTGTTTGAGGGCCAGAGCCTGATGGTGCAGGTGATCAAGGACCCCATTGGCACCAAAGGTGCCCGCTTGTCCACGCAAATCAGCATCGCCGGGCGAATGCTGGTGTTTTTGCCGCAAGATGATCACATAGGTGTGTCGCAAAAAATTCCAACCGCGCAGCGCGATGAGTTGCGCCGGCGCATGCAGCAGCTCGCCGGTGATCAGGGCGGTGGCTTTATTTTGCGCACCAATGGTGAGGATGCCTCAGACAAAGAGCTGGCGGATGACATTGATTACCTGCGCAAAGCCTGGAAGCGCATCCGCGATGCCGCGACACGGTTGCCTGCCACATCGCTGCTGCATCAGGATTTGAACCTGCTGCAGCGTGTGTTGCGTGATCTGGCGGGTGAGCTGACGCAGACCATCAAGGTCGATTCGCTGGAGCAGTTTGCCGCGCTGAAGGCCTTTGGCCAGGAATTCATGCCCGCTGCGGCGCAAAAATTGCAGCATTACAAGGGTGAGCGGCCGATTTTTGATTTGTTTTCGATTGACGAGGAGATTGCGCTGGCGCTGGGCCGCCGGGTTGATCTGAAATCGGGCGGCTACCTGATCGTTGACCAGACCGAGGCGCTGACCACGGTGGATGTCAACACCGGCGGCTTTGTCGGTGCGCGCAATTTTGACGACACCATTTTCAAGACCAACCTCGAAGCCGCGCAGGCCATCGCCCGGCAGTTGCGGCTGCGCAACCTGGGCGGCATCATCATCGTGGACTTCATTGACATGGTGCGCGAAGACCACCGTGAGGCGGTGCTAGCCGAAATTCGCAAACAACTGGCGCGTGACCGCGTCAAGACCATGTGCGGCGGCTTCTCGCAGCTTGGGCTGGTGGAGATGACACGCAAGCGCACCCGTGAGTCGCTGGCGCACATGCTGTGCGAGCCGTGTCCGCTGTGCCAGGGCCGGGGCATCCTGAAAACCGCACGCAGCGTGGCTTACGATATTTTTCGCGAGATTTTGCGTGAGGCACGCCAGTTCAACCCACGTGAATTCCGGGTGGTGGCTTCGCCCAAGGTGATTGAGCTGTTTCTGGACGAGGAAAGCCAGCATTTGGCGGGTCTGTCTGAGTTCATTGGCAAGCCGGTATCACTGCAAAGCGAGAGCGCCATGGGGCAGGAGCAGTACGACATTGTGCTGATGTGATGGTATTCTTGTTGGCTGCTGCCAACAGCGGCGCCTGTCAGGCAACCAGCTTGAAATGTTTTCGACTGAAGTCCAGGCCGGTGAGGGCTTCAATTCGTTGCATCAGATGGTGCTTTCTTTCCTTGCGCGTGGGGATATAGCCGGGATCGATGTGCAGTTCGGTTTCTGCACTGGTTGTTAACCAGTCATGCACCACCTTCGGGTGCGTTCCTGTAAACGGGCGCAAGGCACGCACGTCAAACTGACCGTAACTGACGACAGCAGCGGGTGTGCCCCAATACTTGCTGACCTGATTCAGTTTCTTGTTCATGTCTTCAACGCGGCGAATCCATCCGTAATGAAAAATGTGCGCGTTGGCCAAGGCGGCCTGCGGGTTGCGTGGGCGCTTGTGCTGACTGGTAACCAGCCAGTATTGACCGTCAGGTGCGTAGCTGCGAATCGTGTTGCGGATCAAGCGGCACTCACGCCGATACCAACCGGGGCTCACCGCAATCCAGTCGCGACTACCGTAAAAGTGATAGTAGTCAAACACCAGCGCTTCGACTGCCGGGTTGCTATGGTGGCGCTCAACGCTGGCGCGGATATTGGTCAGCTCGTCCTCGTGCACCACCTCATCGCCTTCGAGGTAAAACGCCCAGTCACCGATGCAGGCGTACTGCGCAATCATCTTTTGCTGGGCATAGACAAAACCACGATCAGCCATGCGGTCATTCCAGATCGTCTGGATGATGCGGATTTTGGGGTTGTCTATGGCGCACACGCGAGCCAGGGTGTCGTCGTTGCTGTTGCCCACTGCAATGACAAACTCATCCACCAGCGGCAAGAGTGATTTGATGGACGCTTCGAAACAAAAATCAAGCTCTACGCCATTGCGAATGAAAGTAAAGCCGCTGATGGAGACTGCCATGGTGTCGTGGGGAATTTCTTGGTTGACTTATGCCGTTGCTGCGACCGGGCTATGCAACCCTAGCTGATAGAGGCGGGCGTAATGGCCATTGCGCTTCATCAACTCGGCATGCGAGCCCATCTCAACAATTTGACCTGCGTCCATGACCACAATGCGATGGGCGCGCTGCACGGTGGAGAGCCGATGTGCAATGACCAGCGTGGTTCGATTTTTCATCAGATTCTCCAGTGCCTCCTGCACGGCGCGCTCGGATTCAGAGTCCAGCGCGGAGGTCGCTTCATCGAGGATCAAAATGGGCGCGTCTTTGTACAGGGCACGGGCAATCGCCAGACGCTGGCGCTGACCGCCTGACAACTGCATGGCGTTGTGGCCCACCTCAGTGTCAATGCCGTCAGGAAGATCGTGCACAAAATCTCCCAGATGGGCTGCCTTCAAGCTTTGCTGAACCTTTTGTCGATCAATGCATTGTCCAAGTGCCACGTTGAACGCTATGCTGCCGCTGAGCATGACAACGTGCTGGCTGACAACGGCAAATTGCGCCCTGAGCGAATCCAGTCGCCAATCTTGCAACTCATGACCGTCCAGTGTGATGGAGCCAGATGTGACTTCAATAAATCGGGGCAAGAGATTGACCAACGTTGTCTTGCCTGCACCTGATGCGCCAACCAGAGCAACGGTCTCGCCAGGGCTGATGCTGAGCGAGAGTTCCTTGACTGCGGGATGCGCATCAGCACCAAAATTGACCGTCACCGAACGCAAACACAGATGGCCTTCACAGCGAGGCATGGAAAAACTGCCTTCAGCTTCGCTGGGTGTTGTCTCCAGCAAGTTGAGTCCCCGCTCGATGGCGGCCAGCCCACGGGTGATCGGGCTGGCTACCTCAGACAAATGTTTGATGGGTGCGATCAGCATCAGCATGGCCGTCACAAATGCGACAAACGAACCGACTGAATTGGTGTTGCCTTCGCTTTGCACCAGTGCCATTGAAATGACAGCGGACAGCGCCACCGCCGCAAGCATCTGGGTCATGGGTGTCATGGCTGCTGACGCCACCGATGACTTGATGGACAAACGGCGCAATGAATGGCTCAAATCAGAGAACCGCTCAAGCTGAATGGGCTGCGCTGCGTGGAGCCGGATGTCGCGGTGTGCCAGCACGTTTTCCTCCACCACGTAGGCCAGGTTGTCTGTTGCAGTTTGGCTTGCTTTTGTCAACTTGTACAGTCTGGCAGAAAGTACACGCATGACAAACGCGACGGCTGGGAATAAAAAAGCCACGATAAGTGTGAGCTTCCAGTTCAGGAAAAGCAGGTAGCCCACCAGCGCAAGCAAGGTAAAGCTGTCCTTGACCAGGCCCATGAAGGCGTTGGTAAGCAATGCCGAACCGTTGTACACCTCGTAAACCAAGGTGTTGGTCAAACTGCTCGACGATTGGCGGGAAAACAGCGGCAGACCGGCAGTCAGCAATTTCTGAAACATCGCCTGGCGCAGTTGAAAAAGCCCGGCGTTGGTAAAAACCGCCAGAGCGTACTGCGCAACAAAACCCGCCAGTCCACGAATGCCAAACAGCAGCAACAACGTTGCCGGAACAATCCAGAGATTGAAATCCACTTTATTGAAACCCTTATCCAGCAAGGGTTGAAGCAGCGCTGGAATCATGGGCTCGGTCAGCGAGGCCACCACTGTTGCAGCAACGGCAAGTACCCAGGCAAAGCGCTTTGCCTTGAAGAACGGCCAGATACTCTTCAGGCGAGTGACAAACAAAGAAAGCTGGATCATTGGGCCAGAATCATGTATTGAGATTTTTCAGCCAGGCTAACTCAGCAGCTGTCCATTTTTCTTCCAGGCTGATAAGGTGGGCGTGGTCAGCAAATTTTGGATATTTTACTTTGGCAGTCATGCGAATATAGTGATGGTTAAAAACATCAAGGCAAATATGAACGGGCTTGATGTCTCCCTTTGTTTCAGCTCTGACCTTGGATCGCAGATATAAATCAAAATCAGCAGCCTGAAGACGTTCATCCCATAAACCAATCTTTGGAAATGCTGATTGATTCATGACGACGGTGTTACCCACAAATCCTTCCTTGATCATGCTTTTGAAAGCATTCTGCCGCTCGAGTGAAAACTTTTCCCAGTCACCATACATCCAGCGGTGCATCAACCGCAACGTCGTATTGTCATATCCAAACAGGCCAACAAAATTCTTGATTCGTTGCCAGCGACGTTTGAGTGCTCGTGTGGCAATTGAATTTTCAACTTGCTCAATGCCACAACTGGTGGCAATCTCCAGAGAATGCTTGAGCATGCTTGAGATCATTATTTTGTCCCATTGTGGCGACACAATAATATCGTTGTTCAAAAATCCAAGCCATTCATTGTTGGCAACTTTAATTCCCTGATTTTGACTGTAGGGATAAGAATAATTGGCATTATTTTTTATAACCGTTGCGCCCACTGAATGAAAGAACTCTGCACTTCCATCTGTTGAGCCATTATCAATAATAATTAACTCGAACGGATGATATGTATGAAGCTTCAGATTTTGCCAAAATAGCTCATTGACAGCGCGCTGGTTGTAGATGGCCGTAATGATGCTGATCATGGTATTTGACGCTCCATCAAGGGGCCGCTGAGCAGCGCACACGTCAGCAGGACAAAAGCCAGTCCGGTGATGTTGTCAGTGAAGAACGAGTTCGCTGTCGTGGAAACACCCATACCCAGTAACAGTGAATACAAGGTCCATCTCCAAGCCGGCTTTAAATGGCGCCCTTGCCATGCTGCCGCGAGCAGCAGCGCAACCAACGATAAAGCGCCAATGACACCAAGTTCGACACCCAGCCACAAGTAATCATTGTGTGGATTGTGAGACAGCAGGGCTTTGTTGTCAGTACCTACAAGGCGCTCGTATTCACCTTTGAAACTCCCGGTGCCATGACCAAAAAAGGGCTTTTCTTGAATTAACCGAATGCTATTCTTGTGCCACTCCAGTCTGAGGCCCACTGAAGTATTTGAGTCACCGTGAGTATAGGCCGCGAAATCAGATTTTGCATTGGTTAAACCCAAATTAAATGCAGGTGAATATTTAGGAAGAATAATCGCAAGTGAGATCGTTAAAATGAAACACAACGTCAATCCAAATCGCCAGTTCCACAAAATTAAAATCATGAAAATCATCAATAAGTAAACAATCTGACCAGTTCTTCCTGTCACCAAAAATAGTATGTCGTAACTAATTAGCGATAGCGCCAATGCAAGTATTAACAGAGCTATTTTGGATAGTTTTTTAGAAATGATGATTGATAATACAGAAGCACCCAAGAGTGCTGCGAAGAAGTTATGATAAGTGTGCGTTCGGAAAATATACCAATCACCTGATTCGGCCCTGAATATTGGATGATTTAGCCAGGCTGAACTGCAAGATAAAATGACACTGATCGCGGTCACTGCTGCAAAACTCAATAGCAGATAGCTCCGCATTTTACCTCTGCACATGATGAATAGAAAAACTGGCGCAAGATAGTACGCCCGCATTTTTAGAAGAAAACCCCACGCATCTGCAGCGCTTGCGGTACTCCACAGAATACCCATAGTCAAAAGCACACCTAAAAAAATCCCAGCCATTGCAAACGGCTGCATGCAAACTGATTTGATCTCCAGCCATGTCTTTGATGTTAACAAGAATGAAATGATAAGCAGTGCGGCACCAATGTTTTGAGCGGCTGTTGAGATTGGAATAGCAGCGCCTGCAATCATCAGACCGGTGATATGTAAACCATTAACTTTTTTATTGAATGAATCAGAATAGACCATGAAATATTATTATGGTGTGATTGGCAACAACCGGTCGGATACGCCATTTTGGTAATGATCGCATCGCGACGAATTCGTGGTCGAGTCATCTCTCATGAGCCAGTACCCTTGCCATGCTGATCGTCCACGCAAAAAAATGTCGATGTGAGCCGAAAACAAAAAGAGGGCATCAATGTTGACTTGCGTTCACAGTTGGTTTGCCGTTGACTTTACCTGAAGAACCGACAGGTCGGACAAGCCGATGCCCGCGCCTTGCAGGCGTCATCTATGATGCTGCTTGAGTCTTCCTCATTCCTTTCATGCGACTGTCTGCCATCATCATCACCCGAAACGAATCATCCAACATCAGCGACTGTCTGAAAAGCCTGGCTTTTGTTGATGAGGTGATCGTTCTGGATCATGACAGCTCAGACGATACGGTGCAGATCGCACGTGCAGCGGGTGCAAACGTTCATGTTGTGAAGGATTGGCCAGGCTTTGGACCCCAAAAGAACCGCGCGCTTGCGCTGGCTAAGTCTGATTGGGTTTTGTCTATTGATGCGGACGAACGCGTATCTGACGAATTGGCTGCAGAAATTCAAAAATGCCTTGCTGCGGGACAACCAGACGCCTTCGAGATGTCGCGCCTGACCCAGTTTTGCGGCCAATGGATCCATCATTGTGGTTGGACCCCGGATCACGTCATGCGATTGTTCAAGCGTGGTGCAGCGCAATTTAGCGATGACTTAGTTCATGAGAGAGTGTTGCTTGCGCCTGGTGTCAAGACCAGACGGCTGAATGCTCCTTTGCTGCACTTTAGCTATCCAACGCCCGCGCATTACTGGCGAAAACTGGAACAGTACAGCCAGGCATGGGCGCAGCAGCGCTCTGCAAGGGGTCAAAGGACATCCATGTGGCGTGCAGGACTTGCCGGTGTTGTGGCTTTTTTGAAAAGCTATTTGTTCCGTTTGGGGTTTTTGGATGGGGCCATGGGCTTTGCAGTGTGTACCATGCAGGCCCAAGCGGCTTTTGGCAAATACTTTGCGCTGTATTGTTTGAATCAAAAAGATGACCCGACCACTTATTAGTTTCTCATGGCAGTGTTTGCTGACCCTATTGATGCTGCTTGGCGGCTCGTCTGCCAATGCCCAGTTTCGCATCGATGTGTCAGGTGTTGGCTTGACCCAGGTTCCAATCAGTATTGCGGCGTTTCGGGGTGAATCGGCATCCAGCCAGAAAATTTCCGATATTGTTCGCGCTGACCTGGAGCGTAGCGGCCAGTTTCGAGCTGTCGATGTGAGCAGTGGCGGCCTGGATGAGTTGTCCTTGCCGAACTTGTCGACTTTCCGTCAGGCTGGGTCTGATGCTTTGGTATCGGGTAGTGTTGCGGCTTTGGCGGATGGTCGATTCGATGTTCGATTTCGCTTATGGGATGTTGTCAAAGGACAAGACCTGGGTGGCCAAAGCTACGCTGTGTTTCCTTCTGATTTGCGACTTGCTGCGCACCGGATAGCGGACTACGTCTATGAGCGGCTGACGGGTGACAAGGGTGCTTTTTCTACGCGTATCGCTTACGTGACCAAGGCGGCACAGCGTTATCGATTGTGGGTGTCAGACTCGGACGGCGAGAATGCTCAGGCTGCATTGACCAGCCCTGAGCCCATCATTTCGCCGGCTTGGTCTCCTGACGGTACACAACTGGCTTATGTTTCGTTCGAGTCCCGCAAGCCCGTCATTTACGTGCACCAGGTTGGTTCAGGCAAGCGTCGCTTGATTGCCAATTTCAAAGGTTCCAATAGCGCGCCGGCTTGGTCGCCCGATAGCAAGACGCTGGCAGTCACCCTGAGTCGCGACGGGGGATCGCAATTGTTTTTGTTGAGTGCTGCCGGTGGCGAGCCACGTCGGCTGATTCAATCCAGTGGTATTGATACAGAACCCGTTTTTTCGCCAGACGGCAAGTTGATCTACTTTGTTAGTGACCGTGGCGGTGCACCGCAAATCTACAAAATGTCGGCTTCAGGTCAAGGGATTGAGCGAGTGACCTTTTCTGGCAGTTACAACATATCGCCGGCACTGAGCCCGGACGGCCGCTGGATGGCTTATATTTCACGGGTTGGCGGTGCTTTCAAGCTATTTCTGATGGAAATTGAAACGGGCGCTCTCCGGGAGCTGACCACGACTTCAGCCGATGAGAGTCCCAGTTTCGCGCCCAACAGCAAATTGCTGATATATGCTACCCAGCAGCAGGGTCGTGAAGCGCTCATGACGACTACCTTGGACGGCAAGGTTAAGGCGCGCTTGAGTGGTCAAAGCGGTGATATTCGCGAGCCGGCTTGGGGCTCTTTTTTGAATCCATAATTTTCAGGAGTGTTTGGAATGACAAAATTTTTGCTTGGTTGCTGTTTGGCTGTGTTGCTGACCGCCTGTGGTACATCGGTGCCGTTGAGCGAAGCACCGGTTGCCGATGGCACTGTCAAAAGCGTTGGTGGGGTTGCACCAGGGGGAGATTCCGGTGCAGTTGTGACCGGCAATAGCGTTGCCCAGGTTGATGTTGGCAGTCGCGGTGACCAGGTTGCCGTGCCGGCAGCCCCGAATACTGTCTATTTTGATTTCGACAGCTATGTCATCAAACCTGAATACCAGTCGGTCGTCAGCGTGCAGGCGCGAATGATCAAGAGTAAGCCAGCCCAAAAAGTGGCGATCGAGGGGCATACCGACGAGCGAGGCGGACGCGAGTACAACCTGGCACTTGGCCAACGGCGGGCTGAGGCAGTGGCGGGCGCCCTGTCGATTCTTGGTGTACCGCAAAATCAGATGGAGGCCGTCAGCTTTGGCGAGGAAAAGCCAGCCAAGGTGGGCTCGGATGAGACCGCATGGGAAAAAAATCGACGTGCTGAAATTCGGATTCAATTAATCGATCCGACAAAATGCATTTGATGCTTTTCAGGTCTTGCGCCCTCCTGTTGGTGGGCCTGTTCACGGTGACCGGCTTGCAAGCCGCTTTGTTTGAAGACGACGATGCGCGCAAGGCGATTCTTGACTTGCGTCAGCGGGTTGAATTCATGCGCACCGATGCAGAGCAAGCAAAAAAGGCTGCGGCTGACGAGACTGCCGCCCTGACCCGCAGCCTGCTGGAGTTGCAACGCCAGTTGGAGCTGCTGCGTGCTGAACTGGCTGCCATGCGCGGTGTGGGTGAACAGCAGTCCAAAGATTTGGCTGAACTTCAGAAACTCTACAAAGAGCAATCGACCCAGTTGATGGATCGCATCGGCAAACTTGAGCCGACCAAAGTGGCCATTGACGGTGTCGAGTTTCTGGCTGACCCCGTAGAACGGCGTGAATTCGAGTCAGCGCTGGGCGTCTTCAAAAAGGGTGATTTTGCTGCTGCGCAGATCCTTTTTTCCGGTTTTGTTAGCCGTTATCCGGGCAGTGCCTACGTGACACCCGCGCTTTTCTGGCTTGGCAACGCACAGTATGCCACCCGTGACTACAAGGAAGCCATCATCAACTTCCGCGCACTGATCGCCAAAAGTCCGGATCATGTGCGTGCCCCGGAGGCGGTGTTGTCGGTCGCCAACTGCCAGTTGGAGCTCAAGGACATCAAGGGCGCTCGGAAAACATTGTCTGACCTGGTGCGCGCCTACCCCGAGACCGAAGCGGCAAGCGCTGCAAAAGAGCGGTTGGCGGCGCTGAAATAGGCCAGTCGTACGGGTCAATGCAGAGTTATCAATGACCTTGGACCGCCGGTTTGCAGCCATCGACAGGCTGTTTGGTGTCAGTGGCGCCAACCGGATCAAGGGCGCACATGTGGCCGTGGTTGGCATTGGTGGCGTGGGCTCCTGGGCGGCAGAGGCGCTGGCACGCAGCGGTGTCGGTCGGTTGACCCTGATTGATCTGGATCATGTGGCCCAGTCCAACATCAATCGACAAATCCATGCGGTTGAGGCGAGCCTGGGCCAGGCCAAAGTGATTGCAATGCGTGAAAGGATTCATGCATTCTTTCCGCAATGCAGGGTTGATTGTGTTGAAGAATTTGTCGATGCTGATTCTTCTGCAGCGCTTTTGCCCGTCGGGGTAGATGCCTTGATTGATGCTTGCGACCAGGTCAGGGTCAAGACGGCACTGGCAGCATGGGCGCTCCAAAGCAAGACAATGTTTGTGACATCAGGCGCAGCGGGTGGCAAGCGGCAAGCGCAATGGGTTCGTGTGGATGACTTGAGCAAGGCAACCCACGATCCATTGTTGGCCAAAGTGCGCTATCACTTGCGCAAGGATTTTGCTGCACCAAGAGAGGGCAAGAACATGGGGGTTCACTGTGTCTTCAGTGCCGAAGCGGTCGCACCGCCGGATGTTTCCTGCGGTGTCGTCGGTGATGGATCGCTGAGTTGCCACGGTTTTGGTTCACTGGTGACCGTTACGGCCACCTTTGGGCTCTGTGCTGCGGGCTTTGTCTTGAATCAGTTGGCGGCGAGTGTGACCAGCAACGAGCAAATGGTATATTTCTGACGACCATAATCGATATTTTGAGGGGCCATTCATCCCATGAAGTCAGTCTCTCCCTCTCAAAAAGTGAAGGAAGTCGAGCTCAAGCTTCTGCTTGTGACTTCCAATCCGCAAAGCCTGTTCAAGCAACTGGCAGCCAGCAGCCCCTTGCGGCATGTTGCGCCAGTCAAGCACCAACTGCACAGCGTTTATTACGACACCCCTGATCAATGGTTGCGACAGCAGCGGGCGGTGTTGCGCATCCGGCGTGTGGGTTCAGCAGATCAGGCGGTGTGGATTCAGACCCTGAAGACCGGCGCAAGTGGCGGTTCTGCCTTGAGTGCGCGTGGGGAATGGGAGACAGAAGTGGCGGCTGATACGCCCAACCTGCAGGCGCTGCGTGCCACGCCTTGGGAGAAGCTGGACCCCGATGGGCACCTGTTTGGCACGCTGAGCGCCTGCTTTGCCACTGGTTTTAAGCGCACCTGCTGGACCATCAGCACTGCTGATGGCAGCGAGATCGAGGTTGCGCTGGATTTGGGTCAGGTGCAGTCGGGCGACCGTTGCGCCGAGATTTGCGAGCTTGAACTGGAGTTGCTCAAGGGCAATGCGGCAGCGCTGTTTGATGTGGCGCAGCAGCTTGCTGCCAGCGTGGCGCTATTGCCTGCCGGCCAAAGCAAGGCTGAGCGCGGTTTTGCTTTGTCGAATGGCACGCTGGACCAGGCTTGCTTTGCACAGCCGCCGAAGCTGCAAGCCGATGCAACCCTGTTGGCAACTGCGCAAACGGTGCTGCGGGAAATGTTTTTTCAGTTCACCGTCAACCTGGATGCCTTGCGCAGGTCGGACGATGTTGAAGTGGTCCATCAGGCGCGAGTGGGCTGGCGGCGTTTCAAAAGCGCTTTGCGTCTTTTCAGGGCCTCCATGCCCGGTGTCGCCGTGCCACCGCTGGCGGCCTTGCAGCCCTTGCTCGATGCCTTGGGCGCGTTGCGCAACCTGGATGTGGCGCTGCATGACACATTGGCACCCCTCGCACCCAGCTACATCGCTGCCGATGCGCAGCGTGCCTTGGCCTGGGATGCGTTGCTTCGCGCCCTGACGCTGGCCGCGCAAAGCCAGCGCACCCAGGTCCGCCAGGCGCTGCTGCAACCCGCCGCAGGTGCTGCGCTGCTGGCCATCACCCGGTTCATTGAAGAATTAACCCTGTCACCGGCGCTGGCACCGGATGCTGCAGGCGTTGTACCGCTGGCTGCTGCGCAGGATTTGCAACATTGGGCCGGTCGGCGTGTCAGACGGTTTCGTCGTCGGCTCAAGCTGGCGCAGGCCAACGCGAGTACGCTCGAAACTCAGCACCGGGTGCGCATCCTGGCAAAAAGACTGCGTTATGCGGCAGAAGTGCTGCGAAGCTACCTGCCAAAGCGGCGTGTCATGCGCTGGATTGACACGGCAACCCGGCTGCAATCGACCTTGGGTGCAAGCCGCGATATCCATCAGGCATATGACCTGGCTTGCCAACACACCGCCGACGCCGGCTTGCTGGAGTTCCTGCGTGGCTACCGCTGCGCACGCGACGCGCGCGGGTGATTGAAGCGGCGCAAGGGGCGAACGGAGTTTTGCGCTGGCCCGGCGCTCACTGGCCGCGCTGGTATTTGTTGACGGCACGGTTGTGCGCCTGCAGCGTGTCGCTGAAGGCGCTGCTGCCGTCACCGCGCGCCACAAAATACAGCGCCCGGCTTTGCGCTGGCTGGGCTGCTGCCAGCAACGCTGCCTTGCCGGGCATGGCAATCGGTGTGGGGGGCAGGCCGTTGCGGGTGTAGGTGTTCCAGGGGGTATCGGTGAGCAGGTCGCGCCGGCGCAGGTTGCCGTCAAACTGCTCACCCATGCCGTAAATCACCGTCGGGTCGGTTTGCAGTGGCATGCCCAGACGCAAACGGTTGATGAACACCGAGGCAATCATGGCGCGGTCGCTGTCGCGGCCGGTTTCCTTTTCAACAATGCTGGCCAGCGTCAGCAGCTCGTCGGCCGAACGCAGGGGCAGGTCGGGTTGGCGCGCGGCCCAGGCGGCTTCCAGGTGGTTGTTCATGGCGCGCAGGGCGCGTTGCAGCACCGACAGGTCGCTGCTACCCTTGGCGTAGTTGTAGGTGTCGGGGTAAAAGCGGCCCTCAAAACTGGCATCGGGATGACCCAGCGCTTTCATGATCAAATCAGGCTCCAGACCTTGTGTATCTTGCGCAAGATGCTCTGCTTTACGCAGCGCTGCGCGCACCTGATTGAAGTTCCAGCCTTCGACCAGCGTCACTGCGCGCAAGGCCTCGTCGCCGCGCACCAGCTTGGTCAGCAGCGTTTTTGGGGTGAGCGCGCCTTCAAACTCGTAGCTGCCGGCCTTGATCTGCCGCGCCTGCCCCGATAGCCGAAACCACCAGTACAGCGCCAGCGGCGAGGTTTGCACGCCAGCATCCACCGCCGCCTGCGCCACTGACCGGGGCGAGGTGCCAGGCTCAATTGACAGGTCCACCGTATCAGTGGCCAGCGTCAACGGCTGGTTCACCCAGCCCCAGCTCAAGCCAGCCCCAAGCAAAACCAACACCAGCAAAAGACCCATCAAACGACGCACAACCCTGCTGCCTTCCAAGTAAATAGCTGCGCATCATAATCTGCACCATGACGATACCTAACCCACTCCTCAACGGCATTGCCGCATTGGCGCACTATGGCCTGATCCGGGCGCAAGGCGAAGATGCCGCCAAATTTCTGCACGGCCAGCTGACCCACGACTTTGTGTTGCTTGGCCCCGAGCAGGCCCGACTGGCGGGCTTTTGCAGTCCCAAAGGGCGGCTGCTGGCCAGCGTGATCGGCTTCAAGCGCAGCCCGACCGACATCTTGCTGGTCTGCCCGCGTGACATGCTGGCAGCAACGCTGAAGCGCCTGTCGATGTTTGTGATGCGTGCCAAGGTGCAGTTGAGCGATGCCAGCGCTGCATTTGCCATCTTTGGCGTGGCCGGCGAGGCACTTCAATCCACTATGGATAGTAGAGCTATCAGCGCAGGTGGAGTATGGGCTAGAGCCTGTTTTGATGATATAAATTTGATTCAGATCTACCCGGCTGATGGCGTTGCCCGCGCGCTGTGGATTGCGCCGGTAGGCTTGCCGGCACCCGCCGGCCCTGAGATACCTGCGGCGCTGTGGGACTGGAGCGAGGTGCGCAGCGGCATCGCCACCGTCACCCCGGCCATTGCCGAAGCGTTTGTGCCGCAGATGCTCAACTATGAGTCGGTGGGCGGCGTGAACTTCAAGAAAGGTTGCTACCCAGGCCAGGAGGTGGTGGCGCGCAGCCAGTTTCGCGGCACGCTCAAGCGCCGCGCCTACCTGGCGCACGCTGATGCCCCCATGGCTGCTGGCAACGAGGTTTTTGGCAGTGCCGATGACGGCCAACCCTGTGGCATCGTGGCGCAAGCCGCCGCCGCCCCAGGCGGTGGGTTTGATGCGATCGTGTCGATGCAGATCAGCGCGTTTGAAGCCGGCGGTGTGCATCTGGGCAGTGCCACCGGACCGCTGCTACACCTGGCGCCGCCACCTTACCCCTTGCTGGCTGACATCTGAACCTGCGCTTGAGCGGGTTTGACAGTAACCAACACCCGCTGACACCATGCTGCTGCTTCTTGGTGTTCCCTCCTGGCAGAAGCCCGATGGTGAAGCGGTTCCGTTGCCGGCGAGCCTGCCGGTCTGTTTGCTGATTTATCTGGCTTGCCACGGTCGCTGGGTTGATCGTGACGCACTGGGGACTTTTTTCTGGCCAGATCGTGCGCCCAATGAAGCCCGGCATAACCTGCGCGTTAACCTGCACCGTGTGCGGCAATTACTGGCTGAGCGGGGTTGCGAGGACCGCTTGCAAAGTGAACGCAGCCGCGTCAGCCTGCTGCTCCCGAGTGATCTGCAAACCCTGCGGGTGGCCATGACGGCGGCGGAAGGTGCCACGCTGGCCAAACTGGCACCACTGCAATGGCTCAGCAGTTTTCGTGTCACCGGCTTTGATGGTTTTTTTGAATGGACTGATGCGCTGGCGGCGCAATTGCGGCTGGACTGGCAGGCGGCGGCTGCGCAGGCCCTCAAAACCGGCTCGCGTGAAACCCCGCCTGCGCCCTGGTTGGATGCCCTGCGCGCCAAACTCGCCCTGCTTGTGCCGGAAGTTGACGCGCCCGAAGACCCCGCGCAAACCACAACCCACCCAACCACTCTGGTTGGGCGCAACACCCCGTTGCAAACCTTGCGCCAACTGCAATTTCGCGCGGTGCTGCTGACCGGTGAAGCGGGGCTGGGAAAAACAACCCTGTTGGCAGCGGCTTTTCAGCACGTCCCCACGCTGCATGGCCGCGAGGGACTGACGCAAATACCCTACCGCCCGGTGGTGGAATGTTTGCAAGCCCACATGCCAGTCTTGCGGGCGCGCCTGCGCAACCCTGACGACGAGCTGAGC
>JAIFMT010000031.1:6230-9091 GCA_020048295.1 Rhodoferax sp. | reverse complement strand
TGGCTTATAAAAACGTGCGAACCGCCGTCTTCGCCCGAAACGCCCTGCACACGGCGGCAGGAATTTAAATTTATTTAATCTTGATTTTTACATCAAGATAATGTCATCATATGCATGATCTTGACGTAAACATCAAAATGCAAACCCTCCAAGAACTTGGTGAAGCCGTCGCCGCGCAACGCAAGCTGCTAGGCCTGAAGCAGGGCGATGTAGCGGCCATGGCGGGCGTGACGCCCGAATCCCTTTCGCGCTTTGAGCGTGGGCGCGCGGCTGAATTTGGCTCACGCAAGCTGTTGGCCGTGTTGGCGGTGCTGGGTGCCGAGCTGGACGTTGTCGCGCAGGGCCAAGCTGGCAACCTCGACGCGCTGCGTCGCGAGCGGGCGCAGCCCGCCACAGGTCGCGCCGATGGCAAGCCGGGCGTATCCACTGAGGGCACCGTGTGATGCAGTTGTCCGTGTACGTGCTGGGCCGTGAAGTGGCCACGCTTGAACAAGTGGGTGACTTCAAAAGTGTGCTCACCTACCACCCTCAGGTGGCGTCAAACGATTTCGTCTCGCTGACCATGCCGGTGCGCACCGAGAGCTATGTGTGGGACGACCAGCTCCCTCCGGTGTTGCAAATGAACCTGCCCGAGGGCTATTTGCTCCAGGTGCTTCAAGAGCAGTTCGGCCCGCACATCGGTGCCAGCCCGATCGCCCTGTTGTCCGTCATCGGCCGCAACATGGTGGGCCGCCTGCAGGTGGCTGCGCCCGGTGCAGAGCTTAGCGAACCTGCCAAGCCCATTGAGGTGGCTGCGCTGCTCAAGGGCGACAACACCGAAGCCGCCTTTGCCGCCCTGGTGCGCGAGCACGCCACCAGCGGCGTATCGGGCGTGGTGCCCAAATTTTTGGATGCACAGATGACGAGCAGCGAAGCCGGTGCGCCGCTGGCATGGCACAAAAAGGCCAGCCTGGTGACCCGCCGCCACATCATCAAGGGTTCCAGCGCCCAACTGCCTTTCGTGGCGTTGAACGAGCACCTGTGCATGCAGGTGGCCAGCCGCGTCATGCCCACTGCCAAAACCGAGGTGTCAGACGACGGCCAAGCGCTGGTGGTGCATCGCTTCGACGTGGACGAACACGGCCAAGCCTATTGGGGCATGGAGGACTTCTGCAGTCTGCTGGGTCTGCGTCCCGCCGCCAAATACGACACAACCTGGGAGCGCATTGCGAAAGCTGTTCGCGACCACGTGCCCGGCTCGCAGCGGCTGAACACCTACCGCCAGCTCGCTACCACCTTGCTGCTGACCTACGCGCTGCGCAACGCCGATTGCCACGCCAAGAACCTGGCCTTGCGCTACACCTGCCGGGCCGACGTGCACCTGTCGCCCGCCTTTGATGTACTGACCACCAGTGTGTACGCAGGTTTTCAGCACAACCCGCCGGGCATCGAGTTCATGGGCAAGAAGACATGGACACCCGGCAAGAACCTACAGAGGTTCATTGCGGCCACGTTCGGCATTCAGCCCAAAGAACAACAGCACATGGTGCAAGCCATCAGCGATGCCGTGGCCGACGTTGGCCCCCTGGTGCGCCAGGCGATGGCGCAACACCCTGGCTTTGAAGACATAGGCAAACGCATGCTCATGGCTTGGACCGAAGGCGTGCAGGGCCTGCGCGACCAACGCGTTTACGCGGTGGGCGATTGGGCTGCGGGGGATGCATTTGAGGGTTTTTCACCACCGCCGAAACAGAAAGCCAAAATCAACAAAATCGGTCACTCCCTTTTGCTGGGCAAGCGGTAATTTGAATCAACGGACAACAACAACCTGTATTGGGGCTTGACAAGGTCTGCATGTTTGCTTTAAATAATATAGCTCACTGCGCAGATTGCATAAGCGCTACAGCCCGATTTTGCTTATAAAAACGTGCGAATCGCCGCCTTTGGCCGAAACGCCTTGCACACGCTGGCATCGGTCTCCAGATACGGCCCGCCAATCAGGTCGATGCAGTAGGGCACCGCCGCAAAAATGCCGTCAACCAGTTGTTGGCCTTGCGCGTCTTTCAGGCCTTCCAGCGTCTCGGCAATCGCTTTGGGCTGGCCGGGCAGGTTGATGATCAGCGTCTGGTGGCGGATCACCGCGACCTGGCGCGACAGGATGGCGGTGGGCACAAACTTCAGGCTGACCTGGCGCATCTGCTCGCCAAAGCCCGGCATCACCTTGTGCGCCACGGCCAAGGTGGCTTCGGGTGTCACGTCGCGCAAAGCAGGGCCGGTGCCGCCGGTGGTCAGCACCAGCGCGCAGCCAGCGTCAACCAGTTCGATCAGCGTGGCGCTGATGCCGGCTTGTTCGTCGGGAATCAGCCGGGGTTCAAACTGCAGCGGGTTTTTCAGGGCGCGCGTCAGCCAGTCTTGCAATGCGGGCAGGCCTTTGTCGACATACTGGCCGCTGGAGGCACGGTCGCTGATCGAGACGATGCCGACTTTGATAGCATCAAACGGATTGGTTGCAGTGTTCATGAGGCTTCACGGGCAGGGCTAAAGACGGGGTTGGCAGGCTCGGGGTCAGGAATGGCGGTGAGCGCCTCGCGCACCAGCTGAAAAATTTCGCGGTAGGCGCGGCCATGGCGCACTGCCGCACCCGGCTTTTCGGGTACCGCATCCTTGCGCGCTTGCCGTACCAGCGCGCGCAGTTGCTGCGAATCGGTGGCTGGGTGCTGGGTCAGCCAGTCTTGCGCGGCGTTTTCATCAGCTAGCAGGCGGTCGCGCCACTGCTCGCTTTGGTGCAGCACCAGGTTTTCGGCGGCCGAGCCGTTGGCCTGCTCGTCCAGCGCGGCACGCACGCTGGCCAGCACATCGGGCTCCAGCAGGCGCATCAGTTT
>JAIFMT010000031.1:0-6207 GCA_020048295.1 Rhodoferax sp. | reverse complement strand
TGGTGATGCGTTTGGCATCTGCAATGGCATCCTTGAACTTGTCGGACAAGGCCAGCCGCTCCAGCAGATCGGCGCGCAGCGTCAGCAGTTCTTCACCCAGCTTTTGCAGCTCAGTGCTTTCGCGTTTCAGGTCGGTGCGGCTTTGGTCTGCTGTACCTTTGAGTTCAGCTTTGAGTTCCAGGTCACGCTCGCTGCCTTCGGCAACGAACTCACCACGAACAAAATAGCCTTTTTTGAGTTTTCTTGACATAGCCAAGTATCATAGCCGCCGCCCGGAATCAACCCAAGGTGCGCCCGATGGCGTGCCATCTGACTGTCGAACCTATGCCTTCTACTTCCGCCAAATCCGCTGTGCGTCAACGCACTTCCAAGGCCGCTGCCGCATCCAGCGCGCTGGCTGTACCGCAGCAAGCTGAAAAGGGTTTTGCCTACAGCCGCTCTTTTTTTGAAAATCTGGTGGACAGTGCCATCGGTCACGCCAAAAAACTGGGTGCTACCGATGCCTCCGCCCATGCATCTGAAGCCTGCGGCCTGAGTGTCTCGGCGCGACTGGGAGAGCTGGAAAACGTCGAGCGCAACCGCGACAAGTCGCTGGGCATCACAGTGCATATTGGCCAACGCCGGGGCAATGCCAGCACGTCCGATTTCTCGCAGGCGGCCATCGAACAAACCGTGCAGGCAGCGTTTGACATTGCCCGTTTTACCGCCGAAGACCCGTTTGCCGCCTTGCCGGATGCCGCTGACATTGCCAGCGCTGCCGAGCAGCGCACCGATCTGGACTTGTTTTTCCCCTGGGTCATCACCAGCGAAGAGGCGGCGCAAATTGCGCTGCAAACCGAAGCCGCTGCGTTCAAGGTGGACCCGCGCATTGACAACAGCGAAGGGGCCAGCGTGTCGGCGCAGCAGTCGCATTTTTTCAGCGCCCACACGCATGGCTTTCGCGGAGGGTATGCCAGCTCACGCCATTCGGTGTCGGTGTCGCCGCTGGCGGGCAAGGGCGACGACATGCAGCGCGATTACTGGTACAGCTCGCAGCGCGATCCGGCTGACCTGGCCTCGCCCGAAGCCATTGGCCGCTACGCCGCAGAGCGTACCTTGAGCCGGCTGCATGCGCGCAAGATTGCCACCACTGAGTGCCCGGTGCTGTTCGAGTCGCCGCTGGCGGCCGGGCTGCTGGGCAGCTTTGTGCAGGCGGTCAGTGGCGGTGCGCTGTACCGCAAGAGTTCGTTTTTGCTCGATTCGCTGGGCAAGCCGGTGTTTCCGAAACACATCGACATATCAGAAGATCCATTTGTCAAACGCGGCAAAGGCAGTTCGCCGTTTGACGATGAGGGTGTGCGGGTGCAGCCACGCAGCGTGGTCGAGGCCGGGCGCGTGCAGGGCTATTTTTTGGGCAGCTACTCGGCGCGCAAACTGGGCTTGAAGACCACCGGCAACGCGGGTGGTTCGCACAACCTGACCTTGACATCGCGCCTGACGCAGCCGGGCGATGATCTGGTGGCGATGTTGCAGCGCCTGGGCACCGGCCTGTTTGTCACCGAGCTGATGGGCAGCGGTGTGAACAGCGTCACGGGTGACTATTCACGCGGGGCCAGCGGCTTTTGGGTTGAAAACGGCCGCATTGCGTACCCGGTGCACGAGATCACCATTGCCGGTAACATGAAAACCATGCTCAAAAACATCGTCGCGGTGGGGGCAGATGCCTACAACTATGGCTCAAAAACGGTCGGCTCCGTCTTGATCAAGCGCATGAAGGTGGCCGGCAGCTAACTGCGGCAGCTGATCTGATTCACCCCGACCAACCAAGGAAGACAACATGCAACTGCGTCGCCGTTTACTGAAAGTGCTGGCTGCTGCCGGCGTGTTTGGGCCGGCCGGTATTGCCGGTGTGGTGAGCCAGGCACTGGCCATGGGCAAAGTCCCGGTGTCGCCTGGTGTGCACAAAATGCAGGGTGATGTGTCGGTGAATGGCCAGCCGGCGCGCATGGGGCAGCTGATTGGGCCCGGCGACACGGTGGTCACCGGCGCTGACAGTGAGGCGATTTACGTGATCGGGCGCGATGCGTTTCTGCAGCGCGACAAAACCACCCTGACGTTCGGTACCGATGCAGCCAAGGGGTTTTTCCGGGTGGTGACTGGCAAGGTGTTGTCGGTGTTTGGCAAAAGCCAGGAGAAACGGACGCTGCAGGCCACCACCGCCACCATCGGTATTCGCGGCACCGGCTGCTATATCGAAGATGAGGGCAGCGGTGCTGCTGCCAGAACCTATTTTTGCCTGTGCTACGGCAGCGTGGAGCTGGTGCCAACGGCCGCTCCGCAAGAGCTTGAGAGCTACACCACCAGCCACCACGAAAAGCCGATGTATGTCTACAACGACATGAAGATGGCCAAGATGATGGTGCCCGCCGGTGTCATCAACCACACCGACGATGAGCTGACGATGCTGGAGAGCCTGGTGGGCCGCTGGCCACCGTTTTATGGCAAGGGCGGCTCCTCGTACTGATGTTTTTTTGTGCAACAGAATGACCCATCGACAGGTTTGACCTGGGCGCAAGCTGTCGTTCACATTGCTTGCCGACCGGCTGCTTGTTGGCCTGATGCCGAGCACGGCACGCGTTATGACAGCAAGTGCGATTCGATGGACTGTGTTGCTGCGGCAAGTTCATCGTCGATTTCTTTGGCAAGTGCGCTGTAGCTTGGCGTATCGCCTGCCAGCCCGGCAGCCTCCAGGCGCAGGCAAAGCTCGCCCAGGCGCTGGGCACCCATGCTGCGGGCGGCCGACTTGAGCGTGTGGCTGACGCTCACCAGGGCGGTGGTGTCGCCGGTTTCGGCGGCGGCCTTGATGGCAGCGGTCTGGTCCTGGGCATTGACGACGAACTTCGCCAGCAGTCGTTTGTGCAAACCCGGGTTGTCGCCTATCAGGTCAGTCAATATGGCGTGGCTCCAAACCGGCAAGGCACCATTTGGCGTAGTTTGTTCGGTCAGATCAGTACCAGCGGGGTGGCGCTGCGGCGCAGGCAACCACTTTGCCAGCATCCTCCCAAGTTCTGGCAGGCGCAGCGGCTTGCTCAGGTAGTCGTCCATGCCGGCATCCAGACAGCGCTGGGCCTCGCCAGCCATGGCATTGGCGGTGATGGCAATGATTGGCAGGCGCTGACCTGGGGCTTCTGTCTGACGAATTGCCGCTGTCAGCGCAAACCCGTCCATGTGCGGCATGTGGCAGTCAGCCAGCAGCATGCCAAAGTGGCCACTGCGCCATTTGTCGAGTGCGACCCGGCCGTCTTCGGCAATGTCTGCTTGGTAGCCCAGCAAGCGCAGTTGCTCGCGCAGCACATCGCGATTGGTTTCATTGTCTTCGGCGAGCAAGATCAGTTGTCCGTTGGCAAGCGCCTCGGCCCTGCTGGGTGTACGGGCAGGCAGTCGCAAGCATTGCTCCGGTGTGCTGCTATGGACAGCTGCCAGGTGCGCCTCGTTCAGGGGGAGTGTGACGGTAAATTCAGAGCCTTGGCCTGGCGCGCTTTGTACCGTGATCTGTCCACCCATCAGTGCCACCAGTTTGTGGCTGATGGACAGACCCAGACCGGTGCCGCCAAACTGGCGTGCAGTGCTGGCATCTGCCTGGCTAAAGGGCCGAAACAGTTTGGCGACCACCTCTGGGTGCATGCCAATGCCGTTGTCGCGCACCTGGAACAACACCGCTGGCTGGCCACCTGGCAGCGTGCCTGGCTGCAGCGCCAGACTCACTCGGCCAGAGCCTGGCGCATCGGCGCGGGTGAACTTGATGGCGTTGCCCAGCAGGTTCAACAGCACCTGGCGCAAGCGGGTTGGGTCGGTGTGGATGGCGCGGGGCAGGTCGGCAGAAATTGACAGGGTCAAGGTCAACGCCTTGGCGCTGGCCACGCCATGCATCAGCTGCTTCACACTTTGTGCCAGGTCTTCGAGTGCGGTGGGGACGCATTCGACGGCCAATTTGCCCGCTTCGATTTTTGAGTAATCCAGAATGTCGTTGAGGATGTTGAGCAAGGTTTGCGAGGAATTGGCAATCGTGCTGAGCATGCGCTGCTGCTCTGGTGACAGCGGGGTTTGCTGCAAGATGTCGATCATGCCGATCACGCCGTTCATGGGGGTGCGAATCTCATGGCTCATGTTGGCCAAAAATTCTGACTTGGCCCGGTCTGCGTCCTGCGCGGCCTCTTCAATGCGAATGCGCTCGGTGATGTCGGTGTGCGTGCCAGAGATGCGTATGGCGCGTCCGAGTGCGTTTCGGGTGGCACGGCCACGGCTCAAAATCCAGCGCCATTGCCCATCTTTATGGCGCATGCGGATGATGGCTTCGAAGGCGACGCTGGCATCTTTGATGTGAGCGGCCAGTTTTTGGCGGTACGGCAAAACATCGTCCGGGTGAGCCAACGCGTCCCAGATGGCGCGCTCGGTTGGCTTCTCTTCTGGCGTGTAGCCCAGCATATGGGCCATGCGGGGTGAGTGGTAGAGCGCCTGGGTTACCAGGTTCAGATCCCAGATGCCCACATCAGCCCCTTCAACTGCCAGTGTGAAGCGGGTTTCGCTCTCAATCAATTGCGCTCGTTGGTGTTCAATTTCCTGGGTTTTTTGCTGCACCAGCACTTCGAGTTGATCCTGGTAATGCTGCAATTCGAGTTGAACGGTTTTTTGCTTGTGGATGTCGCGAATCGTGCCGTGCAAAAACTCTGGTTGGCCCGCACCGTCATAGGAAAATTCGCCCAACGCCTCAACCCAGCACGCTTGCCCATCACACGGGCGAATCACCACATACTCTTTGTGAAACATGCCATCGCCCGCAATGACCTGGTTGTAGTGGTCGAGCAGCTCTTGCCGAAACTCCGGCGCAATCAAACTGCTCCAGTTTGGAATGGTCTTCTCAAAGGTGGCATCAATGCCAAAAATGTCATCAAGCACCGCCGAGCCTTGCCAGTGTCCGGTTTTGATGTCGGTGACATAAGTGCCCACGCGGCCAATGCGTTGCGCTTCGCACATGGCCCACAGGCTTTGGTTAAGGGCCCACTCGTGCTGGTCGCGCGCCTGATGCAGGTGCTGTTCGGCCGTCAGGCGTTCAGACTCACTGCGCTGCAACTGCAATTGGGTTTGCGCAAGATGCCCCATCACACTGCCGTGCGCACCTGGTGGCACATCGCCAGCGCCTGAAAAGTCACCCGCCCCAATACGCCTGATGCGTGTCACCACCTCGTCCACCGAGCCACCCAAAATCCGATGCAAACTGCGGTGCGTTTGCAGCAAGGCCAGCAGCAGCAGCGCGCCCAGCGCCATCAGCACCATCCGGGCATCGTCGGCACGTGCCCGCGCTTGGCGCACCGCATCGCTGGTGCGCCGATCGATCATGCGATAGAACGCACTGATCGGCTGCATGATGCTTTGCTTGTCTCGATGGTATTGCGCGTCGTGCATGATCAGGCGCGCCTTTTCCAAAGCGGCAGCGCTGCCATTCTCAACCAGCCCAAAGGCCTCAAACTCGGTGTTGGTCAGCGTGTCAGAATTGTCCTTGGCCAGCGCCAGTTGCCCCATTTCGTCATCGGTAAAGCCGGCCTGGTGCATCAATGTCAGCAAGGGCACCGCCGGCCCGTCCGCCGACCCTGGTGGTTTATGGCCTTGCAGCACCAGGTCCCAGTAAATGCCGGGGTAGTCCTGGGGGCGTGGCAGCAGCCCGTTGCGGATGTCCAGAATCTGCTGGTAATACTGCTTGTACTGGGGGTCGCGCGTGACCACATAGCTGCGCGCCATGCGCGTCAGGTCGTCTGAAGATTGGCGCAACTCGTCGGCCAGCAAGTATGACTGGTAGCGCTGCAGGTTGGCCCGGTCAATGTCTCTTTCGAACGATACGTACAGCGCAAACCCCATGATCACGGCAGCCAACAGAACAACCGTGAGTTGCAACAACCGTGCAAAGGGGGTGCTCATTGGGTTCAAGTGGCCTCCTGCGTGATGGTTCACAACTGGCCGCAATGGGCAAAGCGGCAGATGTTTGTATTATTGTCCGGGACAATGATAATCGAACAGGGATGTGCATTGGTCGCAATAGCGTTGGCTTGTTCTTACGAAAGCTTGTTTGTCACAGCAGTATTTGGGCAGCGCTTGAGGTGTTGCAAGACACTGCTCCTGCAATTGATTGTCCAGGACAATAATTGCTGGCCGGTATTTCAATACACAGTTTGC
>JAIFMT010000240.1 GCA_020048295.1 Rhodoferax sp. | reverse complement strand
ACGCGAACGTTCGCAAAATGCAGAAGTGTTGACAAAGACGTCAGAGCAGGCGGTCATCGTGGTTAAGCGCAGCATCCAACCGCTGAATCAATGCACTGGCCTTGGCGCTGCCGGCTTCAGGAGGCAACGCGTTGCCAGTCTTTGTGGTTTGCTGGTCAGACAGGTCAAATGCCAGGTTCAGCGCGGCCAGCACGGCAATGCGGTCGCGCGCACGCACCTTGCCGGCTTCGCGGATCTTGCACATGGCCGTGTCCACACGTTCCACAGCGGCGAGCAGGCGCGCATCGCCGCCATCGGGGCAGCCCAGAATGTAGCTTTGGCCCATGATCTGCACCTCAAGTTGCTTCATGCCTTGCTCCGTGCGGCTGTATCTGGGGTGGTTTTGAAAGCCGGCTTCAGCGTGGCACCAGGGCTGTCTTCGGGTAGCCGCTCCAGCAGCGCATCGATGCGCGCGCGCGCTGCATTCAGCCTTGACTTGAGCGAATCGCGCTCTTGTGTGAGGGTGTCAAGCTGCTGGTTCAGCAGGGCGTTGGTGCGCGTGAGCTCTTCGTAGCGCACCAGCAAGCGATCCACACGTTCGCTGATTTGGTCAATTTGGGACAGGTCTGGCATAGCGCTGGATTGTAGGGTTGTGGCAAGTCGGCGCGGCTAGAATGCAGCGCGTTGGTGCTCGCGGTGTGGTTCACACGCCGCAGTTCAACGGGAAGCAGGAGGGCAATGCGGGTAACCGCTGGCCTAACCTGCGCTGCCCCCGCAACGGTAAGTGGACGAATCGCAAGATTTAGCCGCCATCACGGCCACTGAGTGTTTTAGCAACATTTGGGAAGGCGATGGCGGTCGCTCCATCAGCCCGGATACCGGCCAACACGGTGGTTGCGCGCTTCAAGCGGGTGGCCGTGACGCTCAGGCGCTGTCGGGGACGACGGCGTGGGCTTTTCATGTTCGTCTTTCTCATATGAAATTTTTTCCTTTGACCCTGTGCGCCGTTGCACCCGTGCGGCTTGCTGCGTCCACGTTGGCCCTGTTTGCGGCTTTTCCGGTGTTGGCGCAAAGCCCGGCTGAGCTGTTGCTGCGCCAGGTCGTGGTGACGGCAACGCGCACCCCGCAGGCTTTGTCGGAAGTTCTGGCGGATGTCACTCTGGTGGACAGTGCGCAAATTCAGCGCAGCGGTGCCACCGGCCTGGCTGACTTGCTTGGCCGCATGCCTGGCGTTGAATTTCAGCGCAATGGCGGCCCGGGTACGGTGACTTCGGTCTATGTCCGTGGCGGCGAGACACGCTTTACGGCAGTGTTCATTGACGGTGTGCGCATTGACTCGCAATCCACCGGTGGTGCCACCTGGGAGTCGATTCCTTTGGGGCAGATCGACCACATCGAGCTGCTGCGGGGGCCGGCAGCGGCGGTGTATGGATCAGATGCCCTCAGCGGTGTGATTCAAATCTTCACCCGAAGGGGCGAGGGCGGTTTTTCACCGTATCTGGGTTTCGGCCTGGGCACTTATGGCACGCGCAAGGCCGAGGCTGGCTTCAGCGGGCAAAGCGGCAGTTTCGATTACTCGCTGGGTCTGGTGGACGAACACAGCGATGGCTTCAACGCCCGGCCTGTGGCCAACCAAAACCCCGACCGCGATGGCTACGACAGCCAGGCGGCCAACATCAAACTGGGTGTTCAGATCAACAAGGTACATCGTCTGGAAGCAACTTTCCTGACCAATAACCTGGATTCGCAGTACGACCAGAGCCCGTCCACGGACGACCATTCTCTGTACGAACTGCAAACCAGCGGCCTGAACTGGCAGGCACAGTGGAGCGATGCTTGGCGCGCACGCTTCAGTGCGACCCATTCGCGCAACCAGTACCAGACCCTGCCTGCGCCTTCCTATCAGACCCTCACCGAACTCACTGGCTACTTGTGGCACAACGAGATTGCCCTGGGTGCGCACTTGATGACGTTGGACCTGGAGCGCAAGGAAGATCACCTGGAGAATGCGCCCATCAACCAGGACCGCTCACAAAACGGACTGGCCCTGGGCTACCGTTTTAGCGACCAGCAACACACGCTGCAGCTCAATGTGCGCCATGATGACGACAGCGAATTTGGTGGCAAGAGCACCGCCAGCGCGGCTTACGGCTACGCACTCACACCGCAGTGGCGCGTCACGGCATCGGCCGCAACGGCGTTTCGGGCACCCACCTTGTTCCAGCGTTTCAGTGCCTACGGCGTGCCAAGCCTGCAGCCCGAGACCGGCGAGAACATTGAACTGGGTGTGCATTACCTGCAAGGCAGCAGCAGCCTCGGTGTGGTGCTGTTTCGCAATACAGTCAGCGACTTGATCACTTATGTTTCAGGTCCCGGATCGTGCGCCAACGGCGTTGGTGCCTATGCCGGCTGCTATGGCAATACGGCCAGGGCGGTGTTTGAAGGCATCACGCTGACCGCCACGCAGCGGCTGGGGGAGGTGAACCTGGCTGCCTCGCTGGACCTGCAAGACCCGCACGATGCAAACACCGGGTTGCTACTGCCGCGCCGGGCCAGACAGCACGCCGTGTTGAGCGCCGACACCCGTCTGGGGGCCTGGAATCTGGGTGCACAAGTGCAGCTGTCTGGCAAGCGCTATGACAACGCCAGCAATACGGTGGCGCTGGCGGGCTATGGGCTGGTCAACCTGAGCGCCAGCACCCAGCTGGCCAAAGACTGGACGCTGGTGATGAACGCTGGCAACCTGGCGGACAAAAGCTACCAGCTCGCCAACGGCTTTGCCCAGGCGGGCAGGACGTTTTATGTGGGATTCAAGTGGACACCCCTGTAAGGTGATGCGCAAACTTGACCGCGTCGTTCCGGCTGCGCACTGGCATCCCGGGGTTTGGGTGCTTGTGATGATCTTGCTGTTGCGCGGTATCGGTGCAGCCCAAGCCTATGAAGTGACTGACGACCAAGGCGGGGTGGTGGGCTTTGTCCAGCCACCGCAACGCGTGGTCAGTCTGCTGCCGTCTTTGACCGAAGCCGTCTGTGCGCTGGGTCAGTGCCAGCGGCTGGTGGGGGTGGACCGCTATTCAGACTATCCGGCCAGCGTCAAGAACGTGACGCAGGTGGGTGGTGGCTTGGACCCGAATATTGAGGCCATCGTGGCGCTGCGGCCGGACGTTGTGCTGATGGCCACGTCGGCGCGCGCGGGGGACCGGCTGCGCGCGCTGGGCCTCAAGGTGGTTTACCTGGAGCCCAAAACCCATTCCGATGTGCAGCGCGTCTTGCTCAAGCTTGGCCTGGTGTTGGGCATCCCCGATGCCGCACAGGTCTGGCGTGCCATCGATGCAGGGGTGTTGGCCGCAGCGCAGTCGGTGCCGGCCTCAGTGGCAGCGACGCGGGTGTATTTCGAGGTCAACCAAGGCCCTTACGCGGCCAGCGAGTCTTCGTTCATCGGCGAAACCCTGACTCGCCTAGGTGTGAACAACATCGTGCCGGGCAAGCTCGGGCCGTTCCCCAAGCTCAACCCTGAATTCATCGTTCGCGCCAACCCGGACCTGATCATGGTCGGTGCGCGCAGTGCGCCGGGCCTGACGCAGCGCCCGGGCTGGCAAGGCATGCGGGCCGTGCGCGAGCAGCGGTTATGTATTTTTTCGGTCGAGCAGGTCAATACCCTGGTGCGCGCCGGTCCACGCATGGCCGAAGGTGCCCGGTTGATGGCGCAATGCCTGACTGATAAAGCGCCAAGGTTGACACCAGGGGTCCGGCCTTGATGCTGCGTAGCCTGCCGGTGCTGGCCGTGGGTCTGGTGTTGCTCAGCCTGGCGTTGCTTGGCTTGGGGGTGTGTGTGGGCAGCGCAGGGTTCGAGAATTTGCTTGGCCCCCTGCTGAATCCGCAGCAGGACCCCAGCGCCAGCGCCATGGCGCAGCAAATTGTGGGCGAAATTCGCCTGCCACGGACCCTGGGTGCCTGGGCTGCGGGTGCCTTGCTGGGCCTGGCGGGTGCGGTGGCGCAGGGCCTGTTTCGCAATCCGCTGGCAGATCCGTACCTGCTGGGCAGTGCCTCGGGTGCGTCGCTGGGCGTGGCCTTGATGCTGACGGTGTTGGGGGCTGGTGGTGCGGGCCTTCTGAGTGACAGCCTGCGTCAGGGTGGCGTGGTGGTGAACGTTTTTTCTGCCAACTTGGGGGTGCGACTGGGACTCACCGGTGCGGCATTTGTTGGCTCGGTGCTGGCGGTGTTGCTGACGCTGGCCTTGTCAAACGGGGTGCAGCACACGCTGCGCCTGCTGTTGGCGGGTGTGGTGGTCGGGGTGGTGCTGGGGGCGGCCACGCAGTTGCTGCTGTTGTCCTCAAGTGACGCGCTGCAGGCCATGCAGACTTTCATGCTCGGTTCCTCCGCCTTTGTCGACTGGAGTGCCTGTGCTTTGATGCTGGGGGTATGGGCTGTGTGCGTGTTGACCGCCGGCTTGCTGGGGCGTGTGCTGGACAGCTTGAGCCTGGGTGAAGCCACTGCGCGCAGCCTGGGATTGCCACTGGGGTCACTGCGGCTGGCGCTGGTGGTGGTGATGGCACTGGCCACTGGCACGGCTGTTGCGCAAACCGGGCTGATTGCCTTTGTCGGGCTGGCCGCGCCGCACCTGGTGCGCTCGGTGATCAAAACCACCCACGGCCGTCTGATGCTGCTGGCCAGCCTGATGGGCGGTGTGCTACTAATGGCCGCTGACACGCTGGCCAGGGGGCTGCTGGCACCGCAGGAACTGCCCGTGGGGGTGCTCACAGCAGTGCTGGGCGGCGGCTATCTGCTGTGGCTGATGCGCCGCAACAGCCGCCGCTTGAGCGGAGCTGGTTCATGACAAATGCTACAACGTCAATAGCTATCAAGGCAGATGGTATAAGGGCTGGAATCGGAAATATCGAGATACTCCACGACCTCAGCCTGAGCCTGCCGCAGGGACGCTGGAGCAGCATTGTCGGGCCTAACGGCGCGGGTAAATCGACGTTGCTCAAGGTGCTGGCGGGTTTGCTGCCGTGCAGCGGCAGCGTGTCGCTGCTGGGGCAGCCGCTGCTGACTTTGCCGGGTCGCCAGCGCGCCCGGCAACTGGCTTGGCTGGGGCAAAACGAGTCGGCCGGTGACGATCTGACGGTGTGGGATGTGGCTCTGCTCGGCCGCCTGCCGCATCAGGACTGGCTGGCTGCGCCCAACGCCAAAGACCTGGCAGCGGTTGAAATGGCGCTCAAATCGACACAGGCGTGGGACTGGCGGCAGCGCAGTCTGGGTCAACTCTCGGGCGGCGAGCGCCAACGCGTGCTGTTGGCGCGCGCGCTGGCGGTGCAGGCCCGGGTGCTGCTGATGGACGAGCCGCTGGCCAACCTGGACCCGCCGCACCAGGCCGACTGGTTGTGCGTGGTGCGCTGTCTGCTGCAGACCGGTGTCACCGTGGTCAGCGTCTTGCATGAAATATCCATGGCGCTGCACGCCGACGAGATGGTCATCATGGCCGCCGGACGCATCACCCACCAGGGTGCATGTGCCAGCCCCGCCACCCACCGCGCGCTGGAAGCCGTGTTTGACCACCGCATCGCCATCCATCCCTTGGCCGGGCAGTGGGTTGCGTTGCCCCAATGATTTGTTGACGCAGCTGCTGGATCCGCAGAAACCTTTTGAATTATAAGGAAAATATGCCTCAAGCCCTTATAGGACAAGCGCAATCAGCTCTCAAACCTATAGTAGATATCCTGCCGGGTTGGCATCCATGAGCGCCCGCTGCATCATGGTGCTGGGCACCACCAGCGGGGCTGGCAAGAGCTGGCTGGCCACGGCGCTGTGCCGCCACTATGCGCGCCAGGGGCTCAAGGTGGCACCGTTCAAAGCGCAAAACATGAGCAACAACGCACGGGTGGTGGCCAGCGACAACGGCCAGGGCGAAATCGGCTCGGCCCAATATTTTCAGGCGCTGGCCGCCAAAGCCGTACCCAACGTGCGCATGAACCCGCTGCTGCTCAAACCCGAGGCGGACACCCACAGTCAGGTGGTGCTGCTCGGCCAGGTGGACGCTGCGCTGACGGCGATGCCGTGGCGCGGTCGCAGTGAGCGCGTCTGGCCGCACATCGTTGTGGCGCTGGATGCCTTGCGCGCCGAGAACGACCTGGTGGTGATCGAGGGCGCGGGCTCACCTGCCGAAATCAATTTGCATGACAGCGATATTGTCAACATGCGCGTGGCGCTGCACTGTCATGCCGCCTGTCTGCTGGTCACCGACATCGACCGCGGTGGTGCCTTCGCCCACCTGTATGGCACCTGGGCGCTGTTGCCCGGACCCGAGCGCGCGCTGATCCGGGGCTTTGTGCTGAACAAATTTCGCGGCGATGCCGGTCTGCTGGCCCCGGCACCGCAGATGTTGCAGGATCTGACCGGCATCCCGACGGTGGCGGTGTTGCCGATGTGGTGGCAACATGGCTTGCCCGAGGAAGACGGTGTTTTCGATGACCGAAGCCATGACCAAGGCGCGGTGCATCTCACGGTGGCGGTCATCGCTTACCCGCGCATCAGCAACCTTGATGAATTCCAGCCGCTCAAAAACATCCCCGGGGTGCGCCTGCTGTGGGTGCGCTCGCCCGCCGCCTTGGCCGGTTTGGCGGCATCGGACTGGGTGGTGCTGCCCGGCTCCAAAAGCACGGCTGCCGACCTGGCCTGGCTGCGCGCGCAAGGGCTCGATGCCGCAGTGGCGCGCCACGCCGGGCAGGGCGGTGCAGTGCTGGGCGTGTGTGGCGGCCTGCAAATGCTGGGAGAAGCGCTGGTGGACACGCACGGCATCGACGGCAACGCGCCAGGCCTGGGCCTGCTGGCGCTGGTCACGCAGTTTGCTGCGGCCAAAACCGTCTGTCACACGCGGGTCAGCTTTGTGGCTGACATGGCAGGGACGAGATCGTCCACCGACGGCGCCAAGCCCTCGGGCGGCGCGCCTGTCACGCCGTGGTCGGCACTGGCGAGCGTGTCGGTTGCAGGTTACGAAATCCACCACGGGCAAACCACCCAGCACCCGGCCATGGCGCAAGCCGGGGATGTGGCGCGCGCGGTTTTGCCCAATGGGCTGGGTTGGCAAAACGCGGCCGGCAACGTGCTGGGCATCTACCTGCACGGACTGCTGGAAGATCCCGCCGCGTTGCAAGCGCTGTTTGGCGCACGCCTGAACGCCGTGGTGCCGACTCTGGAGACGGTGTTTGAGCGCATGGCTGACTTTGTTGAAGAGCACTTTGAGCCAGGCGTGCTGCATGGCCTTTCTGAGTCAAACTGACGTACCATCAGCTGCGTTGACCTCAGTGGCCTGTGCCTGTTTTCCGTTTCTGGAGCCACATTATTAACCTCGACTACTCCACCGTGGATGCCCTGCGCCGCCAGCACCCGGCGTGGCGGTTGCTGGTGGCCGACCACGCGCCGCTGATTGCCAGCTTTTTGCAGCGCACCTTTGTGACACCCAACGTGCGCGTGATGGCGCAATCAGACTTGGTGGAAGCACTCGAGGACACGCTGTTTGGTTTGCGCGAGCAGCTCGGCGAGCAGGTGTTTCCCAAGGGCGCATCCGACTACCTCAACGACTGGGCGGCCCCTGAGCGCGGCTGGCTGCGCAAGTTTTATCCGCCCGCAAGCGACGAAGTTCACTTTGACCTGACGCCGGCCACCGAGCGCGCCTTGAGCTGGCTCGCGGGCCTGACGGAGCGGGCCTTTGTCGGCACCGAGTCACGCCTGCTGACGCTGTTTGATCTGCTGCAGCAAATGCGCCAGGGCAGCGAGACCGACCCGCAGCTGCGCGTGGCCGAACTGCACAAGCGCCGCGAGGCGATCGATGACGAGATCGCCCGCGTGCTGGCCGGTGACATGCCGCTGCTCGACGACACTGCGCTGCGCGAGCGCTTCATGCACTTCAGCGCGCTGGCACGCGAGCTGCTAACCGACTTTCGCGAGGTGGAGCACAACTTTCGCGCACTCGACCGCAGCGTGCGCGAGCGCATTGCGCTGTGGCAGGGGGCCAAAGGCACGCTGCTGCAAGCCATTCTGGGTGAGCGTGATGCCATTGCCGAATCTGACCAGGGCAAGAGTTTTCGGGCGTTTTGGGATTTTCTGATGTCGCAGCAGCGTCAGCAAGAACTCACCGACTTGCTGCAGCAGGTCATGGCCTTGCCGCCGGTGGCCGAGCTGCACCCCGATCCACGCCTGAAGCGCGTGCATTACGACTGGCTCGATGCCGGTGAGCACGCGCAGGCCACGGTGGCCTTGCTGTCGCAGCAGCTGCGTCGATTTCTGGACGACCAGGCGTGGCTGGAAAACCGCCGCATCATGGACCTGGTACGCAGCATTGAGGCGCGCGCGCTGGCGCTGCGCGCGCAGCCGCCGGTGGGTGATGTCATGGCCATTGACGAACTCAGCCCCAGCGTCAGCCTGCCAATGGAACGCCCGCTGTACCGCCCGCCTGCCAAGCTGGTGCTCGACAAGCTCACGCTGCTGGCGGGCGACGGCGACCTTGACACCGCCGCGCTGTTCGACCAGGTGCGCGTGGACAAGGCGCAGCTGGCCGGTCAGGTGCGTCAGCTGTTGCAGCAGCGCGCGCAAGTCACGCTTGGCGAGGTGCTCCAGACGCACCCGCTGCAACAGGGCCTGGGCGAGCTGGTGGCGTATTTGCAACTGGCCAGCGAATCCGCGCAAGCCGTGGTGGACGACAGCGTGCTTGAAGCCGTGCAATGGTCGAATGCCCACGGCGTGCGCCAGGCCCGTTTGCCACGCGTTATTTTTCTCAGGGAATGAGCATGCCAACCAACGCACTGCTGTCGGATGACGACTTGTTTGGCCAGAGCGACGCTGCGGCGCAGGGCCAGGCCAAGGCGGCATCTGCTGATTTGCTTGACGAGGTGAAAGAATTTGAGCCAAATCAGCCTCTGTCCGTTGTCCCTTCTGTGCAGGAAGCTATTAAAAGTGATGTAACGTCAGCAACACCAGACCTCACCAGCGTGGTGCTTCCGCTGCTCAAAAGCGTGCTCTACCGCGATGATGATCCGGTCTTGTGGGCGGCGCTGATCGAGCTGCAGGCGCGCGTGCGCGACTATGTGGCGGTGCTGAATCTGGATTTGTTGCTCGATGAGTCCGAGGGCTACGCCTTCCTCAAAGCCCGCCCCGAGCCCGAGGATGCTTCTGCGCCCCGGCCGCTGCGTCTGGTGGCCCGGCGCCCATTGAGCTTTCAGCTCAGCCTGCTGCTGGCGCTGCTGCGCAAAAAGCTGGTCGAGTTTGATGCCAGCGGTGCCGACACCCGCCTGGTGCTGTCGCTGGACGCGGTGGTGGAACTGGTGCGGGTGTTTTCACCCGCCAACAGCAATGAGGCAAGGCTGGTGGACCAGGTGCAGGCGCAACTGGGCAAGCTGGTGGAGCTGGGTTTTGTGCGCAAGCTCAAAGTGGCCAGCGGTCGCAACGCCGCGCCAGACTTCGAAGTGCAACGCATCCTCAAAGCCTTTGTCGATGCCCAGTGGCTGGCCGACCTGGACGCGCGGCTGGCGGCCTATCAGGCGCACCTGGCGCAAAGTGAGGCGCAAGATGAGTGACAAGGATGCGGTTGCCAGCACCGCCGAGCTGGACTTTGCCGCGCCAGGTGCGCTGGCCGGTTTCAGGTTGATGCGCCTGGAGGTGTTCAACTGGGGCACCTTTGACAAGCGTGTCTGGACCTTCAAACCTGACGGCAAAAACGCGTTGCTCACCGGCGACATCGGCTCGGGCAAGTCCACGCTGGTCGATGCGGTGACCACGCTGCTGGTGCCCGCCCAGAGAATTGCCTACAACAAGGCCGCTGGCGCCGACGCCAAAGAGCGCACGCTGCGCTCGTATGTGTTGGGCTATTACAAGTCCGAGCGGCACGAGGTCAGCGGCAACGCGCGTCCGGTGGCGCTGCGCGACACGCGCAGTTTCTCGGTCATTCTGGGTGTGTTCCATAACGCCGGCTTTGACAAGACGGTGACACTGGCGCAGGTGTTCTGGTGCCGCGAGCCCACCGGCCAGCCCGAGCGCTTTTATGCGGTTTCGGAGTCCGCGCTGGGTATTGCCGAAGACTTTGGCCACTTTGGCAGCAGCATCGAGCCGTTAAAGAAGCGCCTGCGTAAAGCCGGTGTGGCGCTGTTTGACAGCTTTCCGCCCTACAGCGCGTTGTCGCGTCGCCTGTTGGGCGGTTTGAGCGAGCAGGCACTGGAGTTGTTTTTGCAAACCGTGTCGATGAAGTCGGTGGGTAACCTGACCGATTTTGTGCGCCAGCACATGTTGGAGCCCTTTGACGTGGCCCCGCGCGTGGCGGCCTTGATTGCCCACTTTGACGATCTGAACCGCGCGCACTTTGCCGTGCTCAAGGCCAAGCAGCAGGTGGCGCTGCTGACACCGCTGGTGGCCGACTGCGACCAGCACGCTGCTTTGCTGGCGGATGCCGACGAACTGCGCGCCTGCCGCGATGGCTTGCGGGCCTATTTCAGTCAGATCAAGCTCGATCTGATCGCGCAGCGCCTGGCGCATCTGAACGAAGACCTGGCGCGCGATCACGCCAAGGTCGCCAAGCTTGAAGACCTGCGCGAGCAGCAACGGCTGCAGGAACGTGACCTGCGCCAGGCGCTGGCCACCCAGGGCGGCGACCGGCTGGCCCAGCTGGCGCGCGACATCCATCAGCGCCAGCAGGAGGTGAGCCGCCGGCGCATCAGTGCCGCGCGTTACGACGAGTTGCGCCGCGCCTTGAACCTGCTGCAAGTGGCCAGCACCGAAGACCTGGTGGCGCAGCAGCAAACCTGTACGCAGATGATGGCCACCGAGACCGCGCGCGCCGATGAGGTGCAAAACACCCTGACCGAGCGCAGCGTTGAACTGAGCCAAGGCCGGCGCGCGCACGCCCTGCTCAGCGACGAGATCAGCAGCCTGAAGGCGCGGCGCAACAACATCGACGCGCAGGCTATTCGCTTGCGAACCGAGCTGTGCCAGGCGCTGGACCTGGATGAAGACAGCATGCCCTTTGCCGGCGAGCTGATCGAGGTGCGCGACGACCAGCGCGACTGGGAAGGCGCCATTGAGCGCCTGCTGCACAATTTTGCCCTCTCGCTGCTGGTGCCTGACGGCCTGTACGCGCAGGTGGCGCAATGGGTGGACCAGACACATCTGAAAGGCCGCCTGGTGTATTTCAGGGTGCGCCTCGACGTGCGCGCGCAAGCTCCCAGCCTGCACGCCGACGCACTGGTGCGCAAGCTCATCGTCAAGCCCGACTCGCCGTTTTACGCCTGGCTGGACCGCGAGCTGGCGCAGCGCTTTGACGTGGCCTGCTGCGTCACGCAGGAGCAATTTCGCCGCGAGCTGCGCGCCATCAGCCGCGCCGGGCAAATCAAATCCGGCGGCGAGCGTCACGAAAAAGACGATCGCCACCGGCTGGACGACCGCAGCCGCTACGTGCTGGGCTGGAGCAATGCCGCCAAGCTGGCCGCACTCGATGCCAAACGCAAGGTGCTTGAAGCCCAATTGGCGCAACTGGGCAGCCAGATCGCGCAGGGCCAGCAGCAGTTGGCACAGTGCCAAAACCGCCTGACCCTGCTGGCCAAACTGGTGGAATACCGTGACTACCGCGAGCTGGACTGGGCCACGCCCGCCGCAGAGGCCGCCGCGCTGGACAGCGAGCGTCGCCAGATCGAATCCGCCAGCGACCTGCTGCAAACCCTGACCACTCAGTTGCAGCAGCTGGAAGAAACGCAACTGCAAACTGAGCGTTTAAGCCGCGAGCAGCGCGACAAGCGCGCCAAAACCGAGCAAAAAGTCAGCGACATCACCACGTTGCAAACCCAGACGCAGGCCTTGCTGGGCGCGCGCACACTTCCCGAGGCCGAGGGCCGTAGTCAGGAGCAGCGGCTCGACCACTGGCGCAGCCAAATTTTGGGCGGCCAGTCTTTGACCCTGGAAAGTTGCGACAACCGCCAGCAGGACATGCGCGAAGCGCTACAAAAGTTGATAGATTCTGAGGTGCGCAAGGCGAACGCCCTGGTGGAAAAAATCGTCGATGCCATGCGCAGTTTTCGCCACCGCTTTCCGCTGGCCACGCAAGAGGCCGATGCCAGCGTGGCGGCTGCCGGTGAATTTCGCGCTCTGCTCAAGCAGCTCACAATCGACGACCTGCCGCGCTTTGAGATCCGGTTCAAAGAGTTGCTCAACCAGAACACCATCAACCAGGTGGCGCAGTTCAGCGCGCAGCTGGCCAAAGAACGCGAAACCATCAAGGAGCGCCTGGCGCTGATCAACCAGTCGCTCACCCAGATTGACTACAACCCCGGGCGTTTTATCGAGTTGCAGGCTCAGGTCACGCCGGACGCCGAGGTGCGCGACTTTCAAAGCGACCTGCGCCACTGCCTGGACGGTGCCATCTCAGGCAGCGCTGCCAGCGATGACGGGCAGTATTCCGAGGCCAAGTTTTTGCAGGTCAAGGCCATCATCGAGCGCCTGCGCGGGCGCGAAGGCCAAACCGAGCAAGACCGCCGCTGGGCTGCCCGGGTGACCGATGTGCGCAACTGGTTTGTCTTTGCCGCCAGCGAGCGCTGGCGCGAAGACGGGCGCGAGCATGAACACTACTCGGACTCGGGCGGTAAATCTGGCGGGCAAAAGGAAAAACTGGCCTACACCATCCTGGCGGCCAGCCTGGCGTATCAATTTGGCCTGGTGTGGGGCGAGCTGCGCTCCAAGGCATTTCGCTTTGTCGTCATCGACGAGGCCTTTGGCCGGGGCTCTGACGAGTCGGCGCAGTACGGGCTGCAACTGTTTGCCCAGCTTAATTTGCAGCTGCTGATCGTCACACCGCTGCAAAAGATTCACATCATCGAGCCGTTTGTGGCGAGCGTCGGCTTTGTCCACAACGACGAGGGGCGCGACTCGAAACTGCGTAACCTGAGCATCGAGGAATACCAGGCAGAAAAGGAACGCCAGGCCCGGCCCGCGCTGGCGCCGCAATCGCGCGCGCTCACAACTGTAGCGGGCAAGGCTGTGGGCATGCCGGTGGAAAGCAGCCCATGACCTGGACCTGCGCCGCCGATCTGCGCGCACAGACGCAAAAGCTGTGGGACCAGGGCGTGCTGTTGCGTGCGTTGCTGCCAGCGGTCGAATGGCAGCCACGTCGCCTGCGGCTGCTTGGCCCGACGTCAGGCGAACTCGGCGAGCGGTTTGAGGCGGTGCGTGTGTGGCTTGACGCTTTGCGCGGGATTGCGCACGTGCGCATCGTCTGGCGCGAATTTGACCATCGGTTGCTGGGGACCTGCACGCTGCCCGAGGCGATCTGGCTCGACACACCGCACGACGCGCTGGCGCTGATTGGCAAACGCAAGGAAAGCCGGCGCTTTGAAGACGTGCTGCAAGCCACGCAAGCCTTTGACGAAGCAATGTTTGCGTGCCTGCAGCCCTGGCTGGCCAAGCGCCCTTTGGTTGCGTTGGCGCTGGCAGACGACTGGCTGCGCTTGCTGCATGTGCTGGCCTGGCTGCAAAGCCACCCGCGCCCCGGCATTTACCTGCGCCAGGTGGACCTGCACGGCATCGACAGCAAATTTATCGAATCCCAGCGCAGCGCGCTGACCGAGTTGCTGGACTTGGTGTTGCCGCCCGGGGCCGTAGAAGCCTCTGCGACCGGCATCAACCAGTTTTGCCGCCGCTACGGTTTTCGGGACAAGCCGCTGCGCATCCGCCTGCGCGTGCTGGATGCGGCACTGGCGCTGCCGTGCCTGGGCGCAGACCAGGACATCACCCTGACACAGGCGGACTTCGCGCAGCTTGAATGGCGGGGGCACCGGGTGTTTATCACCGAAAACGAAGTCAACTTTCTGGCTTTTCCGCCCATGCCCGGCAGCGTGGTGATTTTTGGCGCGGGCTACGGCTTTGAGGCGCTGGCCGGCGCGCCCTGGCTGCAGCGTTGCACCGTGTTTTACTGGGGCGACATCGATACCCACGGCTTTGCCATTCTGGACCAGCTGCGCGCGCAACTGCCGCACGCCCAGTCTCTGTTGATGGACCGCAGCACCTTGCTGGCGCACCAAAGCCAGTGGGTCACCGAGCCCCAGCCCACCCGGCGCAGCCTGACCCGGCTGACCACACCGGAACTGGCGCTGTACAACGATTTGCAGGGCCAGCGGCTGGAGCAGGAGCGCATTCAATATGCTTGGGTGAAAGCCGCACTGGCAGCGATTGACAGCCAGTCTGGCGCGGCTGCAATGCCTTGCTCAGCCGTGTCATGCAGCTTCGGCAGTCCGTTTGAAAAAAAATGATGTTTTAGCCTGCTAGCGCTTATTTGGCATAGGCTAGCAGCTATTGTTATTGAGTTTTATCGTCATTGCTGGAACATGGTGATGTCGGACAGCGCTTCGGCGGTGGGTGCATTGACGGCCAGCGACGCTGCATCGAGCTTGAGCAACAGCAGCACCAGCAGCGGCAAGGCATCCAGGCTGGCCGGGTTGACTTCACCACTGTCGGCCAGACGCGCTGCCAGGTGCAGCACTGCGGCCAGCCTGGAGTTGTGCCGGCTCAACAGTGGTTGCGCGGCATGGCGCAGGCCTTCCACCAGCACCTCGGGAAAATCCCAGTGATACGCCAGTTCTGCCACCACCTGTCCTTCATCGAAGCCAACCCATTGCCGTTGCCGTAGCCAGCGCTCACCAGGTTCTACCGGTTGGTCCAGCAGCCGGGCTTGCAGCGGTGGGCTGGCCTGACACAGGCTCAGGCCGCCCAGCGGCAGCATCATGCCGGCCAGCCAGGCTTCTTGCGGATCGACCTTGCATTTGGCGGCCAGCCATTGGGCCAAGCCAGCGCAGAGCATGCAATAGCGCCAGAACCCCAGCCGGTCGATGCACGGCGGGATTTGCGCCACCCGCGACAGGCACACCGACAGGGCGCGCGCCCGGATCAGCGTCATGCCCACCACGTTGACCGCACGCTCGAGCGTATCGACCTTGCCCGACAGGCCAAACATGGCGCTGTTGGCCATGCGCAATAGCGTGGCGGTGAGGGCCGGGTCTTTGGCAATGATGCGGCACACCGTCTGGATGTCGGCATCTTCGTCGTCAAAGGTGCGAATCAAAGCCTGTCCAACCTCTGGCATCACCGGCCAGTCCACGGTTTTCAGCAAGGCGTTGATGTCGGTGTGCAGGGCGGTTGTCATGAGGAAGCTCTGGGGTTGGGGGTTTTGGATTTGAAGTCGCAATGGCGGGCCACGGCGCATTCCCAGCAGCGTGGCGTGCGCGCCTGGCAGACGTAACGGCCATGCAGGATCAGCCAATGGTGGGCATGGGCGAGCCAGATCTTGGGGACGCGCTTGAGCAATTGTTGCTCCACTGCCAGCGGGGTTTTGCCAGGGGCCAGTCCGGTGCGGTTACTCAGGCGAAAAATGTGCGTATCGACGGCGATGGTGGGCTCACCAAACGCCACGTTGAGCACCACGTTGGCAGTTTTGCGGCCCACACCGGGGAGCGCCTCAAGCGCCTCACGACTGCGCGGCACCTGACCGGCGTGTTGTTCCACCAGCATCTGGCAGGTTTGCAGCAGATGGCGCGCCTTGCTGTGGTACAGGCCAATCGTCTTGATGTGGGCTTCCAGCCCCTCCAGTCCCAGGGCCAGCATTTTCTGTGGCGTGTTGGCAACCAGAAACAGCCCGCGCGTGGCCTTGTTGACGCTGACGTCGGTGGCCTGGGCTGACAGCAGAACGGCGGTCAACAGCTCAAACACACTGGCAAATTCAAGTTCGGTTTGGGGCTGCGGGTTGGCTGCCGCCAGCGTGGCAAAAAAAGCCTGAACGTCAGCCGCTTTCATGGCTCAGTCCAGCTGGATGAACGCGTCGGCTGCCGGAAAAGTGGCTTTCATCCAGCGCACATCCAGCGCCACGGCACTGATCACGTCGTGCGGCAGGGCATCCACCGCCAGCGCATCGGCCCCTGGCATGTCAGCCAGCAGCCCAGCCAGGTGGATCACCGCGCCGAGCCGTGAAAAAGCCTGTTCCACCAGCGGGTCGTAGGAGCGTTCCAGCGCCTGCGCGATCTGCATCGGAAAATTCCAGCGGCGCGCCAGTTCGGCGGTGATCTGCCCCTCGGCAAAGCCCACCAGGCGGCGCTGGCGGTCCCAGCGGCTGCCGGGGCTGTGCGGCAGTTTTTCGATTTCAAGCAAGGCCTGCGGGTTGGCCTGGCCCAGCAGCAGTTCGCCCAGGCGCAGCATCATGCCGGTCAGCCAGGCCTGCTGCGCATCCATGTCCAGGCTGCTGGCCAGCCACTGCGCATAACCGGCGCAGGCCATGCTACTGGACCAGAATTCCTGCTGATTCAGGCCCGGTATCGGTGTGAACGAGCCGCTCAGGCTGGCTCCCAGGCACAGGCTGCGCACCCGGCTCATGCCCACCATCTGGATGGCATCATCGACGCTGCCCACGCCGCGCGGCAGCCCAAACTGGGCACTGTTGGCCAGGCGCAGCAGCTTGGCAACCAGCGCCGGGTCTTGCGCAATGAGCTGTGCCACCGCGTCGATGTCGGCGTTGTCGTCGTTTAAGGTGTTGATCAGCGCCTGCGTCACCTGCGAGATGGAAGGCAGTTTGACTGTGGCAAAAAAAGCGTCCAGACCTTGCATTGTTTTTCCTGTTTTTGTCCAGTTGGCAATCAGTGACAATTTACCCTAACTGGCCCCTGCTATTTTCATATTTTGTGAGCTGGTTGCGGTTAAACATCAATTTATATTCTGCTATCAATTTCGAGCCTGACATCATGCAATTTGCCGATCGCCTTCAACACGTTGAAACCTCCGCCATCCGCGAACTCTTCAAATTGCTTGGCAAGCCCGGCATCATCAGCTTTGCCGGCGGTTTTCCGGATCCGGCGCTGTTTGATGCGCCAGGCATTGCCGCGGCCGCGCAGGCAGTTCTGGCTGGAAACCCTGGCCCGGTGCTGCAATATGGTGCGACCGAAGGCTACGCGCCACTGCGCGAGGGCATTGCCACTTTTATGGCGGGCAAGGGCAGCACGGTGACGCCGGACGGCCTGATCGTCACCACCGGCAGCCAGCAGGCGCTGGATTTGATCGGCAAGACGATGATCTCACCGGGCGACAAGATTATTGTGGAAGCGCCCACCTTTTTGGCGACCATCCAGTGCTTTCGGTTGTATGGCGCGCACATCATTGGCGCGCCAATTGATGCCGATGGGGTTGATGTGGACCGGCTAGAGGCTCTGATAGACGAACACAAGCCAAAGCTGGTGTACCTGATTCCCACCTTTGGCAACCCCAGCGGGGCCACCTTGAGCCTGGCACGGCGCCAGCGCATCCTCGAAATTGCGGTGCGCACGCAAACGCTGATTGTCGAAGACGACCCGTATGGCGAGCTGTATTTTGACGGCGCACCGCCACCAAGCCTGCTGGCCCTGAGCGCTGGCGTGCCAGGCAGCCGCGACTGGCTGGCGCATTGCGGCTCGTTCAGCAAGATTCTGAGCCCCGGTTTGCGGGTGGGCTGGCTGATTGCGCCGGCCGAGCTGCTGGCCAAAGCCACCATGTGCAAGCAGTTCAGCGATGCCCACACCAGCAACCTGACGCAGGCCATTTGTGCCCACTACCTGACGCAAAACCGCCTGAATGCCACGCTGGCGGTGGTGCGCACGACCTACGCCGAGCGCGCGCGCGTCATGGCGCAGGCGCTGACGCGTGAGTTGGGCGAGGCCATCGCATTCAACGCGCCGCAAGGCGGCATGTTTTTCTGGGCCCGCCTGACCGGTGTCAACGGCCGCAGCGCCAACGCGGCCGAGTTTGCCAAGCGCGCCATCGATCAGCTGGTGGCGTTTGTGCCCGGTGCGCCGTTCTATGCCCACGACCCCGACCTGGCCACGCTGCGTTTGTCGTTCGCCACCGCCGATGTGGCCAAAATCGAGGAAGGCATCGGGCGTTTGAAGCTGGCCTTGTAATTTATAAGAAATCGGTCTCCAGCACAAATGCAGTGAGCGCTTGAAGCTATGAAAACTATAGTTTCAAATCGGCGATGACGGTGACCCTCCCACCGTCGGAAGCAGCACAAATAGTCGCCTGCAGCGACATGCTGGCCGAGGGGCTGTATTACCATCCACAGCCCCATTGTGCTGATCGCTTTCATGAGACCCGAGGAAACAAGAATGACTGACACAGTCCTGCATGTGCTGTTTTTGTGCAACCACAACACCGGGCGTAGCCTGATGGCACAAGCGTTGTTGAACCACATTGGCAAAGGCCGCTTCAAGGCCTGGTCAGCCGGCTGCTGCCCGCGCGACGAGCAGCCCAACCCGTTGGCACTGCAGGTGTTGCAAAACGCCGGCATATCCACTGATGGTTTGCACAGCAAAGCGTGGGACGAATTTGGTGCGGTGGATGCACCGCACATGGACCTGATCATCACCTTGTGTGACAGCGTGAACAATGAAGTCTGCCCGGTGTGGCCGGGACATGCGGCCACCGCGCACTGGGGCTTGGCAGACCCGGCGGCGCTCGATGCTGACGACGCGCACAAGCGCGAGGCCTTTCGTCACACGCTGCATGCGTTGCATCAGCGGCTGGAATTGCTGATTAATCTGGCACCCGAAAAACTGGCCCATACGCTGCTGCAAGACAGCGCGCGCCGTCTGCACCAGGTTTAGGGTTTCAATGCCGCGCGGTCAGGCCGCCGTGTCCACATGCACCTGCAGCCACCATTCAAGCAGCGCCAGGTGCCACAGCTTGCTGCCGTTGATGCGGGTGAAAGCATCGGGGCCTTCGGGCTCGGCCAGCAGTTTTTCAACATAGTCGCGCTGGTACAGGCCACGCTTCAGGCAGGCCTCTGACATCAACAGCTCGCGCATCTTGTCCAGAAACGCCCCGCGCACGTAGCGCAGCGCCGGCACCGGAAAGTAGCCCTTGGGTCGGTCGATCACCGAGTCAGGGATCAATCCGCGGGCAATGGCTTTCAGCGGGTATTTGCCGCCTTCCTTGAGTTTGAGCGCAGGCGGCATCTTGGCGGCCAGCTCCACCAGTTCGTGGTCCAGGAACGGCGTGCGCACCTCCAGCCCCCAGGCCATGGGCATGTTGTCCACCCGCTTGACCGGGTCATCGACCAGCAGCGTGGTGGCATCAAAGCGCCATACCTGGTCCAGAAACTCATCGGCCTGCGGCTTGGACAGTTCGGCGGCCACCAGTTCTGAGGTGACATCGCCCACATGAAACGCTGGCGCGATCATCTGCAGATATTCGGTGTGCTCGCGGTCAAAGTAGTGCTGGCCAAAGCGTTGCAGCGGCGTGCCTTGGGCGGCATCCATCTGCGGGTACCAGAAATAGCCGCCAAACACCTCGTCGGCACCCTGGCCGCTCATCACCACCTTGACATCTTTGGAGACCCGCTCGCCCAGCAGGTAAAACGCAATCACGTCGTAGCTGGCCATCGGCTCGGTCATCTGCGCCACCGCCTCGGGCAGACGCGACAGCACCTCGCTGTTGGGGATGTGGTACTGATGATGGCGGGTTTTGAAGTGCGCGGCCACCTGGTCAGAAAATTCAAATTCGTCGGCTTTTTCAGTGCCGCCACCCATGTCTTCAAAGCCGATGGAAAAGGTGCGCAAATCATTTACATGCTCGGCCAGCAGCCCCACCAGCAGGCTTGAATCAAGTCCGCCTGACAGCAGCACGCCCACCGGCACATCGGCGGCCAGCAGCCGGCGTTGCACGCTTTGGTCCAGCGCGTCACGCGTGGCGGCCAGCCACTGCGCCTCGGAAAGCGCGGTTTCCGGCCGCGTGGCATCGAGCGTCCAATAAATTTGCTGGCTGATGCTGCCATCGGGGTCGATCATCATCGTGGTGGCGGGGGGCAGCTTGCGCACGCCCTTGAGCAGCGTGCGCGGTGCCGGCACCACGGTGTGCAGGGTGAAGTGGTGGTGCAGTGCCACCGCATCAAGCGTGGTGTCAACACCGCCACCGGCCAGCAACGCCGGCAGGCTCGATGCAAAGCGCAGCCGGTGGCAGTCTTGGTTGAGGTACAGCGGCTTGATGCCAAAGCGGTCGCGCGCCAGAAAAAACTGGCCGCTGCGCTGGTCCCAGATGGCAAAGGCAAACATGCCCTTGAAGCG
>JAIFMT010000237.1 GCA_020048295.1 Rhodoferax sp. | reverse complement strand
CGAGGATGTTCCCGGTCAGCGTGCCGTTGTTGCCAATGGCAACGCTGCCGCCGGCACGAAGGTTTGCCGCCCCTGTCAGATTGTTGCCAATCGTGATGTTGCCCAGGGCGTAAATCTGGAAACCGTTGCCAGCACCGGCAATGGTCAAGTTGTTGCCGGCCGAAAAGCTGCCGGTCACTTCGAGAATCAATGGTGAAACAATCGTCAGGGTATCGGAGTTGCCCACAGCGACATTGCCGGTGCAGCGGTAGTAGGTGCCTGTGACCTGGGTGCAGGTAGCAAAAGGCGCGCTACCCAATGCAGAAGGAAGGGAGTAGGTGGCAGCATAGGCCGTCGTTGTCATCCAGAAGACAGCCACTATCAGGAGCATTCTTTTCAGCATTTTGACGAGCCCTCAGTCATTCAGGTGGGTTTGGTCGTGGTTGCCAAGGACGGTCGAGAAGGACTGCTTCAAATAGGTCTGCATCAAATTTAACGTGAAAATCCCCGACTGTCATCCCGGACTGGATCCAGGATCCATGGATTGCGGGGCGTTGCCCGCAATGACACCCATTTTCATGCTTCGGGTTGGCATCGATACCATGGCTGTTAGTGCGCCATTGTCGTTTACGCTGATAGCCATTGCATGCAATCAAAGTCCACGCAGCACGCCTGTTGACAGATTTTTGTCGGTCGCAGTTTTTGAAAAATCCCATAAAACCAGGTAACCCCGGATGACAGACCATGCGAGTGGTGGCCGCTGCACCTTGACGCTGGCCAGCCTTCTGTCACTTGACCCTGCGGTTAAGTGACAGAAGGCTAATGCGTCACCATCAGTTTGGCGTGAATTTTTTGCGTGGTACGCCACACCACCCACAGCACCACCGGCACCAGTGCGCCAGCGGCCATTTCCGGGTTGATGGGCAGGCCTAGCGCCTTCAGCGCCTTGCCGCCGTACAGCAGCAGGCTGATCACGTAATACGAAATGGCGGCAATCGACAGGCCTTCCACCGTACTCTGCAAGCGCAGTTGCAGTTCTTGCCCGCGCGTGAGTTTGGCCAGCAATTGCTGGTTTTGCACCTCGGTGGCAATGTCCACCCGGGTGCGCAGCAAGTCGCTGGTGCGCGCCACGCGCTCTGACAGCGAGGTGAGCCGCTGCGCCGTGGCCGCCACGGTGGCCATCGCCGGCGACATGCGCCGCTGCATGAATTCGCCAATCATCTGCGTGCCCGGAATGGCGCGTTCACGCAGTTCAGCCATACGCTGACCAACCAGCGTGTAGTAGGCCTGGCTGGCTGAAAAACGATAGACATTTTCAGCAATGGCGCGCTCCACGCTGGCCGCCAGAGAAACCAGGATGTCGAGCAGCGCCTGGTCCGAGTCGCTCTTGTTTTCCAGCCGGGCGGTGATTTGCGCCAGCGCGTTTTCAGATTGCGTCAGCATCGGCACCAGCGCCTTGGCCACGGGCAGGCCGCGCAAGGCCATCAGGCGGTAGGTTTCGAGCTCCAGCAGCCGCCCGGCAATGCGTCCGGCGCGCGTCAGGCTGGTGCCCTCGGGGGCAATCACCAGCATGCGCTCGAAGCCATCGCCGTGCAACTGAAACTGCGTCAACACCCACGAATGCCCTTGCGGATGGTTGTAGCCCAGGCGCGCGCTGGGCTGGCCCGGTGGCTCGGTCACATTGAAGGCGTTGCTGCCCATCAGCGATGCCACCACACTGCGCGCGCCCAGCCAGCGCATGGCGCGGGCCATCAGCGCCGGCGCATCGTCGAGCGCGGCATGCAGCATGACCAATTGAATGGCCGACACGGTATGCCCGGGAATTTGCCGCAGCCAGTCGGCGGGCAGCGCCAGGCCGGCCATCAAATCCGGCTCGGCGGCATCCAGGCCGGCAGACTCAGGCAGCGGCTGCACGATGGAATAGCGCGAAAACTCGGTATGACGCTCCCAGCGCACGCTGAAGCCCTGGCAGCGCAGGTGTAAAAAATTGTCCTGCAAACGGCTAATGGTCAGGTCGGCATGACCCGGCAGACGCTGCAAGTGAGCACACGCCATGTCACGCGTGGCACCGGCGTTGAGTACGGCAATGTCAATCATCAGCGCAGGCAGCCGGATACGTGCGCTGGGTCGCGCATGCACCTCGTTGTGCAGTTGCCGGCGCAGCGGGTCCTCGGGTGGCAAAAAACCGCTAGGCACAGCGGAGTCCAGGCCCGTGGTGGCGGGCTGCGGCAGGGCAGTTGAGTGTTGCATGGCGCTATTTTGCAGGCATTTTCAGACAGCTCGGCCGGGGCAGCGTGCACATTGCCTCAACGACGGCACTCATAAGCTGCTGACAAACGCCGCCAAGTCCGGGCGCAGACGCACTGGTTTGGCTTTGGTGACAGTGCCAATGTTGAGGCAGCACACCGCCTGCTCGCCATCTGCCAGCGCAAACAGCGTGCGCAACGCGCTGGAACGCATCGCCTGGCCGCTGGTCAGGCTGGCGCCATAACCCATGCTGTGTGCACACAACAAGATGTTCTGCAGGGCCGCACCCAGCGACACCAGACGCTCCAGCGGGTCGATGTCGGGCTCGCACGCGCCCAGCTGGGCAATGGCCAATGCCAGAAACGGTGCCCGAAAAGCTTTTTCGCGCGCCTGCGCCAATTGCTCTGGCGTGGCCGCCGCATCGCGCGCCAACAGTGCTTCGCCAAAGGCATCGGCCAGCGCCTCACGCCGCTCGGACGGCACCTGCACAAAGCGCCACGGTGTCAGCATGCCGTGGTCAGGCGCGGCCGCGGCCGCACGAAACAGGTCGTCTGTTTGCGCCGCATCCGGGCCGGGTGCGGTCAAGCGCTTGGGCAAAATGGTCTGTCGCGAGGTGATCAGGGTCAGCGCGAATTGGGCTGCATCATTGGGCGGGGTGTCACAGGTTTGCATCATGCGTCAATGGTAGTGGCTGAATGCCGCACCGCCAATACCCTCTTCAATCTGCCCCATCCATGCTCATAATATGGCGCTCTCACCCATTTCAACGCCTGCAGCTGCCCCGCCCATGTGTGAACTCTTTGGTTTTTCTTCGCAACAGCCACTGGCCGCGCACGACTTGCCGCTGCACACGTTTCGCCTGCACGGCGGGCTGACAGCCAGCAACCCCGACGGCTGGGGCATGGCCTGGCAAACCGGCAGCGGACTGCAGCTTGAAAAAGCCCCCGTGCCAGGACACAGCAGCGAGCGCTTTGCTGAACTGATTGACACTGTGCAATCAAACCTGATCGTGGCCCACGTGCGCCGCGCGCGCCTGCCGCCCATCAACACGCAAAACAACACCCACCCGTTTTTGCACCACTGCTGCGACCGACCCTGGGTGTTTGCGCACAACGGCCTGGTGCCTGACATGCAGGCCACCGAAACCGCCGAGTGCAACGCACTGTGCCACCCGGCGGGTCAGACCGACTCGGAATTCGCCTTTTGCCACTTGCTGCGGCATCTGAGCGGCCACATCCACACTTGCGGCAGCGATGAGGAATGGCTTGGCATCCTCAGCCGGGTCAGCGCACAGATAGCAGCGCATGGCAAGTTCAACTTCTTGCTCTCGGACGGCCGATTGCTGATCGCCTACGGACACGACCGCCTGCATCATTGCGCCCTGAGTGATGCCCACCCGGCCAACCCGGCCATCCTGATCGCCACCGAACCGCTCGACGATGCAGTGTCGTGGTCAGCCTTCCAGCCTGGGGAACTGCGGATTTACCAGGATGGCCTGCTGTGCCAACAACGGTTGACCAACGCCGTTGCGCCAACACCCCGCTGATTTCGATCCACACCAGCCTGGCAAGCCAGTGCCGCAGGCAACGCACGACCGTTAGGGGCGGCACTCTACGCCGCGCTTTCGCAAAGGCCGCCCACACCCCCTAAACTGCCAGCTTGACCGGCTGCCATGGGTTCAAGAACCGCAGACAAGGCAGCACTCCACCCACCCACACAAGAGGACAGCCATGACACCCTACCCGCACCTGCTGGAGCCGCTAAACCTGGGCCATACCACCCTGCCCAACCGCGTCATCATGGGCTCGATGCACGTCGGGCTCGAAGAGGTGAAAGATGGCTTCAACCGCATGGCGGCGTTTTATGCCGAGCGCGCCCAGGCCGGTGTCGGGCTGATCGTCACCGGCGGCATTGCCCCCAACGACCGAGGCCGCCCGATGCCCGGTGGCGCGCGCCTGACCACCCCTGCCGAAGCCGACAAACACCGCGTGGTCACCGAGGCCGTGCACCAGGCGGGCGGCAAGATCGCCATGCAGATCCTGCACTTTGGCCGCTACGCCTACCACCAGGATCTGGTGGCCCCGAGTGCGCTGCAGGCCCCGATCAACCCGATGAAGCCCAGGGCACTCAGCACCGAGGAGGTGTATCAAACCGTGGACGACTTCGTGCGCTGCGCCGCGCTGGCCCAGTCCGCCGGTTACGACGGGGTCGAGATCATGGGCTCTGAGGGTTACCTGCTCAATGAATTCATCGCCGCGCGCACCAACCAGCGCGACGACGAATGGGGCGGCAGCTACCACAACCGCATCCGCTTCCCCGTGGAGATCGTGCGCCGCACGCGCGAAAAGGTCGGGGCCAACTTCATCATCATCTTCCGGTTGTCGATGCTCGACCTGGTGGAGGGTGGCTCGACCCTCGACGAAGTGATCTTGCTGGCGCAAGCACTTGAAGGTGCCGGAGCCAGCATCCTCAACACCGGCATCGGCTGGCACGAGGCGCGCATTCCCACCATTGCCACCAAGGTGCCGCGCGCGGCCTGGGCCTGGGTCACCAAACAGCTCAAGGGCAAGGTGGCCATTCCGCTGATCGCCACCAACCGCATTAACACCCCCGAGGTGGCCGAGCAGCTGCTGAGCGAGGGATATTGCGACCTGATTTCGATGGCGCGGCCGTTTCTGGCAGACCCGGAGTTTGTCAAAAAGGCCGCCCTGGGCCGTGCCGACGAGATCAACACCTGTATTGGCTGCAACCAGGCCTGCCTGGACCACACCTTTGCCGGCAAAGTGACCAGTTGCCTGGTCAACCCGCGCGCCTGCCACGAGACGCTGATGCCCGTCACCCCCGCCGCGCGGCGTGAAAGAATTGCCGTGGTCGGTGCCGGCCCGGCCGGGCTGGCGTTTGCCACCACAGCGGCCAGGCGCGGGCTTGACGTGACATTGTTTGATGCCGCCAGTGAAATTGGTGGCCAGTTCAACATCGCCAAACAAGTGCCGGGCAAAGAAGAGTTTGACGAGACGCTGCGCTATTTTGGCAAGCAGATTGCGTTGACCGGGGTCCAGCTGCAACTGAACTGTCGCGTCGATGCGCCAACCCTGATCGCCGGCGGCTACGACCATGTGGTGCTAGCCACCGGCGTGACGCCGCGCACGCCGCCGATTGCAGGCATTGACCACCCCAAAGTGCTCGGCTATCTCGACGTCCTGCGCGACAAGCGCGAAGTGGGGCCACGGGTGGCGCTGATTGGTGCTGGTGGCATCGGATTCGATGTCGCCGAATTCCTGCTGCAAAGTGGCATCAGCGCCAGCCAGAGTGCACTCAAGTTCTTTGCCGAATGGGGGGTGGACACCACCTACGCTGAGCGCGGCGGACTCAAGGCAGCCCACATCGAGCCGGCCCCGCGCAAAATTTATCTGCTGCAGCGCAAGGCCAGCAAGGTGGGCGAGTCTTTGGGCAAAACCACCGGCTGGATTCACCGCGCCTCGCTGAAAAGCCGCCAGGTCGAGATGCTCGCCGGCGTGACGTACCGCAAGATTGACGACGAAGGCCTGCACATCACGGTTGGCGAACGCGAGCTGACGCTGCCGGTGGATCACGTGGTGATCTGCGCCGGGCAAGAGCCGCAGCGCGAACTGCAGGCCACATTGCTGGCCGCCGGGGTCGCGGTGCATCTGATTGGCGGCGCCGACAAGGCCGAAGAACTCGATGCCAAGCGCGCCATTCTTCAAGGTACCGAACTGGCCATGTCACTGGGCAAACCCGTCGCGCCTGAGGAAAAATATGACAAATTGGCCTCTAGCCCAACAGCAGAAAGCGCAACCAGCTATATAAAGGATAGTAGCCAGACGTATGAAACCCTGACCGTCAGTCTGACCGACCACATTGCCACCATCCGCTTGAATCGCCCCGACAAGGCCAACGCCATGAACCTGGCCATGTGGCACGAGATTCGCCGCGCCTTCCAATGGGCTGTTCACCTCCGGCATCGACCTGCAGATGATGATGAGCATGGGCGATGTGATTCAAAACGACTGCGAGGCGCGCACCCGCGAAAACCTGCGCCAGGTCATCCTTGACCTGCAAGACACGCTGACCGCGCTGGAGCGCTGCCGCAAACCGGTGCTGGCTGCCATCCACGGGGCCTGTGTGGGCGGCGGCATTGACCTGATCTGCTGCGCCGACATGCGCTATTGCTCGGCAGATGCCAGTTTTTGCATCAAGGAAATCGACATCGGCATGACCGCTGATGTGGGCACGCCTGGCCTACACCGCGCGCAAATTTGGCGCGCTGGATGCGCTGCAAATGCGCCTGGTCAACCGGGTGTTTGACACGCGTGAGGCCTTGCACGCCGGAGTGCGCGAGATAGCTACCACAATTGCAGCAAAGTCCCCTTTGTCCATCAGGGGTGTGAAGGAAATGATCACCTACGCACGGGATCACACCGTGGCCGATGGCTTGAACTATGTGGCCACCTGGAACGCTGCCATGCTGCTGTCCAACGACCTGCAAGAGGCCATGATGGCCAACATGGGCAAACGCGCGCCCGAGTTCAAGGATTAGGCGGCTAGCGCCCACACGCGCCAGGCAGCCCGCGCAAAGAAGAGGCTTTGGGCTGCGTTACCATGCACTGTCGTTGTCATCAAACAGAATCAAAGCGCAGTCCATGCCCCGCTTATCCTTGCCAAGGTATTTTCTGGCATTTTTTTTGCCACTGACGGCCATGCTTGTGCTAGTTGTCGTGGCAGTTGGCGGTCAGGCTGAGGCCGCCCGCAGGCCCGGCCTGGTTGCCACGATCGGCCTATCGGTGTGGGCAGGCATGAGCCTGTTGGTCTGGCATTTGACGCGTCGCTGGAGCGTGCTGACGCGCGAACTTCAAGAAGACCGCCAGCGCCTGACAAAAGCGCAGTCCCAGGCGCAAGCAGACATTGCCAAGTTGCAGCACAAATTGTTGGCACAGGACGAAACCAACGCCCAGCTGATCGACAGCCATGAAACTTTGCGCACCATTGTGGAGACATCGCCCGACGGCTTTTGGCGCATGGATGCCCAGGGCCAACTGGTCGATGTCAACCCGACCTACTGCACCCAATCCGGCTACACCCGCGAAGAACTGATCGGCATGAAGATCGCCGACCTGGATGCCCAAGAAGACCCTGACGAGACAGCACGGCATATTCAGCAGTTGATGACGCACGGCCATGACAAGTTTGAAACCCGACATCGGCGCAAGGACGGCAGTCTGTGGCCGGTCGAAGTCAGCACCACTTACCGGCGCAACGCCGGGGGCGAGATGTTTGCGTTTCTTCGCGACATCAGTCAGCACAAGCAACAGCAGCTCAATCTGGAGCTAGTGGCCCACTTTGACGCGCTGACCCAGTTGCCAAACCGAACCTTGCTGGCCGACCGGCTGGCGCAAAAACTGGCGCACAGCAAGCGCAGCGGCGAACTGGTGTTGGTGTGCATGCTGGACCTGGATGGGTTCAAGGCGGTCAACGACCAGCTCGGCCACAAGGCAGGCGACCAGCTGCTGCGCGAAGTGGCCCAACGCCTGCGCGACAGCATCCGGCTGGAGGACACCGCCGCGCGCCTGGGGGGCGACGAATTTGTGCTGCTGCTCAGCAGCCTCAACAACATTGCCGAGTGTCAGCGCGCGCTTGACCGGGTGCTGTTCGCCGTGGCCGCACCCTACCACGTCACCGGGCGCATTGCCCGTGTGTCGTGCAGCATTGGGGTATCCATTTTTCCCAACGAAGGCTCCGACCCGGATGTGCTGCTGCGTCAGGCCGACCAAGCCATGTACAAGGCCAAGGCCGCCGGCAAGAACCGCTACCAGTTGTTTGACCCGAGCTACGAACTGCACAGCAAAGCGCGCCGTGGCACCCTGCTCAAAATTGCCCGGGCACTGGACAAAGGCCAGTTTGAAATGCTCTATCAGCCCAAGATCAACTGCCGCCAGGGTACGGTGGTCGGCGTTGAGGCACTGGTGCGCTGGCGCCACCCGATTCTGGGCTTGATGACCCCAGCCGAATTTGTACCGCTGGTAGAGCAGGAAGACCTGGTGATCACCCTGGGCGAATGGGTGGTGTCGCAGGTGTTGAATCAGCAAGTGGCCTGGGCAGCAGCCGGTCAGTCGCTGGCGGTGGACCTCAACGTGTCAGGACGGCAACTGCTTGCCCCGGGCTTTGCCAAATGGCTGGGAGAGCAACTGGCGCAACATCCACCGGCTTTGATCAAGCAGATCAGCCTGGATGTGATGGAGAGTGTGGCCATGGAAGATGTGAATGCCGTGGCCAGCGTCATCGAGGACTGCCACACTCTCGGCGTGCAGGTGGCGCTGGACGACTTTGGCACCGGTTTTTCGTCATTGCTGCACCTCAAACGGCTGGCCGCTGACGAATTGAAAATTGACAAAAGCTTTATTGCAGCCATGCTGGCCAGCCCGCAAGATCTGGCGATTGTGCAAAGCATGGTTGGCTTGGCTGCCGCATTTCGCCGGCGTGTCAGTGCCGAAGGCGTTGAAGCACTCGACCAGGTGTTGATGCTGCTGGACCTGGGCTGCGACGTGATGCAGGGCTACCACCTGGCGCGTCCGATGGCCGCCGATGCAGTGCTGCCTTGGCTCGCGTCGTTCGCCCCCAGCACGCTATGGAACCTTTCTTTTGCAACCCGACCTTCGCGCGACTATTTCGAACTGTTGCTGGCCGAGACCAATCACCGCATGTGGATTGACCGGCTGATTGCCGACACCCGCGACCTGAGTGACGAGGCTGCCTCCGATACCTTGCTCAATGTCACCCAATGCCGCTTTGGCCGCTGGTACGAAAGCGCCAAAACTTCGCAGCTGCGGCACATCCCGGAGTTCCAGTGGCTCGATGCGCTGCACCACGACATCCACCAGTGCGCCCAGCGCCTCAGCGCCCAACGCCGCGCTGGCCATGAGGCCTCGGCGCGGGCCGAAGAGCAAATCATGCACAACAAGCAGGCTGACATGCAAAACCTGCTACTTCAAATTCGCAGCAAGTCATTCAGCGCGCTGGCAGAATGAAGCCCACATCACAAGGAGCAAATCATGCAAGGCCACGACCCCATTGTCTGGAACGACACCCTCGTCACAGGTGTTGACGAAATGGACGACCAGCACCGCATTCTGGTCAAAACGCTCAATGAGGCGGGAGTCAAACTCAGCGGCAACCGCGACTCAGCGCTGCTGGAACAAATCACCCGCGACCTGCTGAGCTATGCCATCTACCATTTTGAGACCGAAGAAGCGCTAATGGAAGAGTACAACTACCAGGGCGTGCATCCCGAAGACGCTGCCAGCCATGCCCAGCAACACCGCAGTTTCTCCGCCAAAGTGGTGGCGGTGCGCGAGGGACTGAAGAGTGGCACGCCGATCTCCCGCGAGGATTTGCTGTCGTTCTTGAACGGCTGGCTGGTGGGCCACATCATGAACACCGACAAAAAGCTGGCCGCTTTTCTGATTTCACAACGCGCCTGAAACAAGCTGCTGCACTGCATCTTGACCCTGCGCGGCAGCAGGGTCATACTGCGCGAGACGGGGCAACACTCGCGCCCTGCACCATCACTGCACACACCGGTGCTGCCCCGTTTGAATGACACGCTTTGTTCAACTTTGGAGATGCAGCATGAACGCCCCGCAAAAATACGTTTACCGCTTTGGCAGCAGCCACACCGAAGGCAGCGCCGACATGAAAAACCTGCTTGGCGGCAAAGGGGCCAACCTCGCTGAAATGTGCCGGCTGGGGCTGACCGTGCCGTCGGGCTTCACCATCAGCACCGAAGCCTGCACGGCGTTTACCGAGCAAGGGCGCGAACCAGTGCGCGCACTGATCGAGGCCGAGGTGCGCCAGGGGGTGGCGTTTGTTGAGACTGAGATGGGCCGCAGTTTTGGCAACGCGGCCGACCCGCTGCTGCTATCGGTGCGCTCGGGTGCGCGCGCCTCGATGCCCGGCATGATGGACACCATCCTGAACCTCGGGCTCAACGATGAGGCCGTGGTGGGGCTGGCTACCCGCTCAGGCAACGACCGTTTTGCCTGGGACTCGTACCGGCGCTTTATCCAGATGTACGGTGATGTGGTGATGGGGCTCAAGCCACTCTCCAAGGAAGAGCACGACCCGTTCGAGATCATCATCGACACCCTCAAGCACCAGCGTGGTGTGCAGCTCGACACCGAGCTTGACGCAGCCGACCTCAAAGAGCTGGTGCAGCGCTTCAAGTCGCTGATCCGCGCACGCACCGGGCACGACTTTCCAACCGACCCGTGGCAGCAGCTGTGGGGTTCCATCTGGGCGGTGTTTGAGAGCTGGAACAACGAACGTGCCCGGGTCTATCGCGAGCTCAACGACATTCCGCAGTCGTGGGGCACCGCAGTCAACGTGCAGGCGATGGTGTTTGGCAATCTGGGTGACCACAGCGCCACCGGCGTGGCATTCAGCCGTGACGCCGGCACTGGCGAAGACCTTTTCAACGGCGAATTTCTGGTCAATGCCCAAGGCGAGGACGTGGTGGCCGGCATTCGCACGCCACAGCAGGTGTCGCTGGTCGGTTCGCGCCGCTGGGCTGAACTGGCGCTGGTCAGCGAAGCCGAGCGGGCGCGTGACTTTCCGTCACTGCAAGAGCTGATGCCGAGCATTTATGCCCAATTACTCAGCTTCGAGACCATCCTGGAAAACCATTTCAAGGACATGCAGGACATCGAGTTCACCATTCAGGAGGGCAAACTCTGGATGCTGCAAACCCGCAACGGCAAACGCACCGGCGCGGCGATGGTGCGCATTGCCATGGAAATGCTCAAACAGGGCATGATTGACGAAAGAACCGCCTTGCAACGCGTCAGCCCGGACCGGCTCAACGAGTTGCTGCACCCGATTTTTGACCCGAAAGCGCTAGCGGCCACCCCACCGATTGCGCGCGGCCTGCCGGCCTCGCCAGGTGCCGCCAGCGGGCAAATCGTGTTTTTCGCCGACGATGCCGAAAACTGGGCCAAGCAGGGCAAGGCAGTGATTCTGGTGCGCCAGGAAACCTCGCCCGAAGACTTGCGCGGCATGAGCGTGGCCAAGGGCATTTTGACGGCGCGTGGCGGCATGACCTCGCACGCGGCGGTGGTGGCGCGCGGCATGGGCAAGTGCTGCGTGTCCGGCGCGGGTGCAGTGCATGTGGACATGAAAGCACGCTGCATGACGATTGGCGGCACCGATTACGCCGAGGGCGAGTGGATTTCTCTCAACGGCACCAGTGGCGAGGTGTTTCTGGGCAAGATCGGCACCAAGGACCCCGAGCTCAGCGGCGACTTTGGCGCGCTGATGGCGCTGGCCGACCAATACAAACGCATGGAAGTGCGCACCAATGCCGACACCCCGGAAGAAGCCCGCATGGCGCGCAGCTTTGGTGCCACCGGCATTGGCCTGTGCCGCACCGAGCACATGTTTTTTGAGGGCGAGCGCATTCTGGCGGTGCGTGAAATGATCCTGGCCGACACCGAAGCCGACCGCCGCAAGGCGCTGACCAAGCTGCTGCCAATTCAGCGCGGTGACTTTGAAGGGCT
>JAIFMT010000090.1:6277-11886 GCA_020048295.1 Rhodoferax sp. | reverse complement strand
CACGCGCTGGAAACTGCGGTATTGCACGAGTTACAGCGTCGAGGTAACCAGCTGAACTACGTGCATACGCCAAACGGGTACGAGGTGGATTTTTTGGCCCAAGATACTGCCGGGCATGACGTGTTGATTCAGGTCTGTGCGGATGCCAGTGACCCGGCCACGCTGGCGCGCGAGGTGCGTGCACTGCAAGACGCAGCCACGCTCTGGCCCCATGCCGAGCTGCAACTGATCACGCTGGGACAACTGAATTTTGTGGAGGTGCCACCTGAGATCAAACTGTGTCAGGTGGCTGATTGGTTGTTGGCATCGTCGGCGACTTTGAGTGAAAGTTAGCTGCATAATAAATAGCTTATGACGCAGTCTAGATAATGGCTAGAGCCCTATTTCATTCACCATCCGCCTCAGCCTCCGGCCACAGCGCCGGAAAATAAAAGCGCAGGGCGTGCAGAGGTAAACCAAACCGTACTTTGCCTTGGGGGGTGTCACTGCGCAGCAGGCCACGTTTGACCAGCGCAGAAAGAACCGTCACGGCCGTTCGGTCGCCCAGTCCGGTCATGCGTTTGAACTCACCCCGGTCAATCTCGGCCCCGCTCAAAAAAAGATAGTGCAAAGGCCGCAGCGCATCAAGCCGCACGCCTGACTTCAATGTTTCTTGCTCAAAGACCAGGCACGCCGCCATGCGCTGTTCCAGGGTGGCCAGGTTCAGCATCGACTTCATGAACGACACCTGGTCCAGGCACACGTCAAGCACATAGCCAATCCATTCCACCAGGGCTTGTTCGCTCAGGTTGCCGCGGCCATCGAGATCACCACGCCGGGGTTCATCGGCCGCCGCCAGCAGCGCGTAGTATTTGTCCGCCGACCGTGCAAACCCGCGCAGGGGCGACCAAATCCCCGACGTGTAACCCAGGGCACTCAGCAGCAGGTGGCTGTGCAGGCGCATCACGCGTCCGTTGCCGTCCATAAAAGGATGCACCCAGCCGATGCGGTGGTGCGACGCGGCCATCGCCACCAAGGCGGCCTCGCCACGGCGCACGCCACCGTAAAAGCTCGCCCAACGGTCAACAAAAAGCGGCAGACTGGCCGCTGTGGGGGCCACATGGTGGCCGACGCTGACCTCTTTGTTTCTGAATATGCCGGGCACCACGACTTCGCCATGTTCCGTGACGCGGTCCTCAGAAGGCAGTTTGGAAAAAAGCGCCTGATGAATGTCTTTCAAAGCAGCGGCGCGGTACAACGACGGCGAAGCGTCGGTACCCGAGTAGCGCATTTCAAGCTCAGCCTCGGCAGCAATGTGGGCCACGGCCAGGCGTTGCCGTGCGGCCAGCTTTTCATCGCCAGAAAAGTTCTCTCGCAAAGCCTGCTCCAGCTCGGCGGGCCGGGTATGTTGGCCCTCGATGCGGTTGGTGTAATACGAGTTCATGGCCCTGAGCAGGCCACGCAACTCTTGCGCGATCGGCAGGCCTGCCAGTGTGGTGGCGCTGATGGCCAGGTCATGCGCTTGCGCCAAAAGCGGCTCCAGCTTGGCCGCAGAGGGCAGCAACGGCTCGAACTGGTGGGGGGCATCATAAAGATCAAACATGATGCGTACTTTGAGTCATCTGTAAGCTATTGTCAATAATGAATAATTGGTTATTTAATCACAATTATTTGCCAACATTTTTGCGTACATTTTTTCTCGGTGCTTCACGCTTGCCGCATAAGTGCTAGAGTGACGCAGTCGCTCATTTTCCACCCACTAAGCCCGTGCCGACATGCCCGTATCGTGGCTAGGGCCAGGTCAACGTAGATATGTAATTAATAGCTAGTTACGCAATAGGGATAAGGGCTATAAGCCAAAATGATGTGCAAACACCGAAATGAATGGTGCTTTGATGTCGGAACAAGTGCTTTGGCATCTGGGTTGCAAGCCCCGGCCGATGAAGATCCGGACGCGGCGTTGGTGGTTCAGATTCGGCTGGCCAACAGCACCCTTGAAATACTTCAGGAAGGCGAGTCCAAGAAGTTGATTCGTGATTTGTACGACCTGTTTTTGCTGCTGCAGCAACATGGTGTCGGGGCTGGCCGCCAGCAGATTGACAGCCGCGCCGAGGAACTGAGGATTACCCAGTCGATACCGGCCTCATGGCCCTGTATGACCGGTCGGGCAAGGCCAAGCGCCCATGCACGTTAGTCGATCCCGACTTGCGCTACCCGCCGCATGGCCAACTTGCATTTTCAACTGCACGGCCTGCCACCATAATGATCGATAGCCCGTGCGCACTGCAGGGTTTTTTGAGGAAATAATTGAATGAACAAGAGACAGTCGTTCGGTGTTTTGTTGCTGGTGGGTGTGTTTTCGCATGGCTGGGCGCTGGCCGACTTGCCCGACACCGTCGCCCGGGTCAAACCCTCTATCGTGATCATTGGCACCTACAAGGCCACCAACAGCCCGCGCTTTGCCCTGCGCGGCACCGGTTTTGTGATGGCGGCTGACGCAGCGCCCAGCAGCAACTGGGTGGTGACCAATGCCCATGTGTTGCAGCAGCCCGCCGATGAAGACCCAGACTCAGCCTTGGTAGTGCAGGTGCGCGCAGGCGACAAGACGCTGCAAATGCGCCAGGCCAGCGTGCTCGAGGTCGATAAATTGCACGACCTGGCCTTGTTGCGCATCGACGGGCCGGCGGTGCCCGCTTTGGCCTTAAGCGACTCGGACCGGGTGCGCGAGGGGCAATCGGTGGCCTTCATGGGTTTCCCGATTGGCGGCGCGCTGGGTTTTTCGCCGGTCACCCACCGGGGCATGGTGTCGTCGATTGCCGCCGCTGCCCTGCCAACCCCCACCGCGCAGCAGCTCAACCCGCAGGCCATCCGCAGTTTGCGCGCGGGTGGTGGCAGTTTTGACATTTTTCAGCTCGATGGCACTGCTTATCCAGGCAACAGCGGCGGCCCGTTGTTTGACCCCGACAGCGGTGGCGTATGGGGCGTGGTCAACATGGTGCTGCTCAAAGGCGTGCGCGAATCTGCCCTGAGCGCCCCGTCGGGCATCAGCTACGCGATTCCATCCAAATACGTCTTGCAGTTGTTGCAACGCCATCAGGTCAAATGACGGCCAAGTTCCTGTGCCTTGGTGATCGGTTGCAGTGCGTTGCCAATACTTCAATAAATATAGCTGGTAGCGCATGTGGATAAAGGGATGCAGGCCAAAATAGCATATAACTTTTTAGGCGTAGCCAGCCCCCCTATAATTCAAAGCCTCGCGGGTGTAGTTCAATGGTAGAACGGCAGCTTCCCAAGCTTCATACGAGGGTTCGATTCCCTTCACCCGCTCCACATCTCTTCAATTTGTTGATTAAATTAATTAAGTCGACATTTTGACTGTCTGATAAGAAATCCTAAAAATCACTCAGGGTCATCAGAGGGCGTTTGGCATTACCAATTTGCAGGTAACCAAAGTGACCCCAGTCAATCTGGCTTTGTTCGCCAATATGAGGTGGCGAAAGTGGTCAGGGCCACCTTGGTAGCCACGCTGCTTGACCATGGCGTACAAGCGACTGGCAGCGTAGTCTCGGCCGTCAGATGGGGTCGTCTGCGTCAGTAAAAGCTTGTCTGCCCTACTGAACTCAATTTCAGAATTTCTAGACCCGACAACTTCCTAGAGCCACCGCTACTTGCGCCCATAGGTGCTGTCATGGTCCTGAGCGACCGTGAGCAAGCGAATGAAATCACCGTCTCGGTAAGCCGTTGCCCGCCTCGACTGTGTAATTCGCAATGAATAGATCGCGTCGATTCCTGCTGGCGGTCTGACGCTGCTTATTTTTTCCCATCTCAATCCAGCATCCCGGTACAACTGGTTCCAGGTGAGCTTGCGTAATTTGTTCAGGGTTTCGATAGCAGCGTTGCGCTCAGGCTTTTGCAAATCGAGCAGGTTGGACTGAAAAACTGGATTGTTCAGATCGAGTCGAACCAAATCGACCACGCTATTGTTTGCCATGAGACAAACGGGTCAAGGTGTCATCAACAAAGTCATCGCCAGGAGGGTTCTGCGTGGCCCATGCCAAGGCATTGGTCAGGTCAGTCGCCACCACAGGTGTTTGCAACCAACGCTCGTTGTCAGGCACCACGGTGGCCGTGCGAACTAGCCACACACCCGCTTCTTTTTCCTCAATCAGCACTTGCCTTCCGGCGAACTGCTTACCCAAAGAAATTTGGCCGTTAGCGCCAACGACTTTAACGCTGACCGGGTTTGCTGCCGTTGCTGACATGATCGTATTCCTAATTTTCTAATTTCCTAATGCACGAATTTACAAAAGAATCGTTCGATGATGCATTCATTTGAATTGCACGTCAAGGTCGGGTTCGATTCCCCTTTTGCGACTCATACAGAGACACCATCTGTAGGCAGCTCTATACCAAGCGTGCTGTCAGAAAATCGTGATTCCGACTGATACAAAACTATGATACGAACAGTGGGTCTCAAACCCGTGTTGTAGAGGGGGGAGAGAAGAGGAGCGGGTCCCCTTCGCCCGCTCCAGTTTCGGCTTTCATGCTGTGCCGGGCGCACCATGAAAGGTGTCGGTTGGCATCCTGGCAGCGTCCACGGCGTGACGGATTGGGCCGAAATTGCCATTCTGGCGCTGGTTTTCCATGCTTTAACGGGGGATACACTTCGGGCAGTAAACCACGCAAGGGATGTCCATGAACCGCGTCAATGCCGTCAATAAACCCACGTTTTTTCTCAGCACCATGTTCAGCCTGCAGACGCAGATGTATGACAAGCAATCAGCGTGGCATCTCGCCCGCCTGAGTGTTGAGTAAGCCGCCACACGCCTGGCTGGAGGCTTTTTGATGAAGCGCAGCAAGCTGCTGCTCCTGCTCGTGGCGGGCCTGGCGGCGTTGTATGGGGCCATCGCGGTCGTGCAGGTTCGGCAGTTCGACAGCCTCCAGCGCGTCATGCTGCGCAATGACCGGGAGGCGCTATGGACTTTTTTGCAGCTTGAAGCTGAATACCTGCGTTTGAGCAATGCCCTCAACCTGCGCTTGCTCGACCCCAAAAGCCTGCCCGCTGATGCCCTGCAGTTGCGTTTTGATGTCTTTGTCAGCCGGGTGAACACCCTGGAAGGCGAGGGCGTGCGCGATCTGATCGGCAATGCGGCGGCTTTTGACGATGCCAAGGCCACCATCAGCCGTTTTGTCAAACAGACCGATGCAGCCTTTTTGGCGCCCGCATCGATGTCTGACTTGCTGGTCTTGCAGGAGATCAAGCAACAGCTCGATGCCCTGAAGGATCCGATTCGGGAACTCTCGGTCAGCGCCGGGCAGGCTTCGGCCCTGTTGGTGGATGCGCGTACCGCCGAGGTCCGATCGCAACTGCATGTTTCAAGTGCCCTGACGGCATTTTTGTGCGGTTTGACTTTATTGTTTGCGGTGGCCCTCTGGCGCCAGAACCGGCAGCGCATTGCCGCATATACCGCCAACTTGCATGGCCAGATGGCGTTGGCAGAGGAAGCGGCGCGCCAGGACAAGCAGGCGGCGCTGCGACTGGCGCAGCATGAACTGCACGAAATCACCGATGCCCTGCCGCTGGCGATCTTTCGGGCGCGCTGCGAACCGTCTGGCCGCCTGACATTGAC
>JAIFMT010000090.1:0-6249 GCA_020048295.1 Rhodoferax sp. | reverse complement strand
ATGCGCGAGCTCAAGCGCTGTATCGACACTTCCAGGCAGTCCATGTCCCCTTGCGCCTTGAACATTCGGGTGGAGCGCCAACCGGGCGAGTGGCGCTGGGTCCATCTGGCCGCATCACCCCGCAAACATGCGGACGGCAGTATCTCGTGGACCGGCTTTATTCAGAGCATTCATGAACTCAAGCAGCAGGACGCGAAACTGCACGAGGTGCTGGAGCAGCAGCAAGTTTTGTTTGACAACATTCCTTCTGGCCTGGTGTTTTCTGCCGATGGGGCCATTCGACAAACCAATGTGAGTTTTGCGAGCATGGTCGGGGCGGCGCCGCAAGATCTGATCGGTAACAGCGCTGAATTCCTGTTTGCCAGCCAGGAGGCGCATAACGCCTTCAACGCCCGCGCCGTCCCCGAACTCGACAAGGGGCAGCGGGTGGTGGAAGAAGGGGTCTTTCATCGCATCGATGGCACTACGTTTGCGGGTCGGTTGGCGGGGCGGCGCGTCACCGTCAGTGGTTTTGACCGCGCCACCATCTGGGTGGTGGAAGACATCAGCGAGCGCAAGCAAATGGAGGCGCGGCTGGCAGACCAGGCCAGTTTTCAGAGTGCGCTGATCGACACCATTCCTTATCCGGTGTTTTACAAGGGTGTTGACACCCGCTTTCTGGGGGTTAACCGTGCCTATGAAGAAAGCATGGGCGTGCGCCGGGATGACCTGGTGGGCAAGCGGGTGCTCGACCTGGACTACCTGCCGAGTGACGATCGCCTTGCTTACCAGGCCGAGGACGAGGCCACGATTGCCCAGATCAGCCGCATTCAGCGGGAGATGCTGATCCCGTTTGCCGATGGACGGCTGCACGAAACCTTGTATTTTGTCTCGGGGTTTGCGCGAGCCGATGGCACACCGGCCGGATTGGTCGGCAGTTTTGTTGACATGGCCGACCAGAAAGCCGCCGAGCGCGCCATCGCCGAGGTCGCGCAGGAGCAAAAGGTGATCTTTGAGGCCGTCAGTCTGGGGGTGATGCTGACGGTCGATCGACGCATCAAGCGCTGCAATGGGGCAATGGAAGCGATGTTTGCTTATGCACCAGGCAGCTTGCTGGGGCAATCCACAGAAATGCTTTTTGAAAGTCGCACCGAGTTTGAGCATGCAGGGCAACTTGCTTATGCGGCCATCGCCAAGGGCGCGCTGGCCTCGCTGGAGTGGCAATATCGGCGCAGCGATGGCAGTTTGTTCTGGGCCAGCGTGCACGGCCGGGCGCTCGACATCGACCAGCCCGACTGGGGCAGCGTCTGGGTCTTTGAAGACATCACGCAAAAGAAGCTGGCAGCGCAGGAATTGCAGCGTGCCAAAGAAGCAGCCGATGCAGCCAGCCTGGCCAAAGGCGAGTTTCTGGCCAATATGAGCCACGAAATCCGCACCCCCATGAATGCCATTATTGGCATGTCTCATTTGGCCCTGAAAACCGGCCTGACACCACGCCAGCACGACTACGTCAGCAAAATCCAGCTGGCCGGCCAGCAGTTGCTGGGCATCATCAACGACATTCTTGACTTCTCCAAGGTCGAGGCCGGCATGCTGACGGTGGAGCATATTCCGTTCGAACTGGACAAGGTGTTGCAAAACGTGGCCACCGTGATTGTTGATCGGGCCAGCGCCAAGGGTCTGGAGATCATCTGCGACGTGGCCCCTGAGGTGCCGCAAAACCTCATCGGTGATCCGTTGCGCTTGGGGCAGGTGTTGATCAACTACACCAACAATGCGATCAAGTTCACCGAGCAGGGCGACATCAGCATCGTAGTGCGCCTGAGCGAAGGCGCAGCAGATTCCGTCTTGCTGCGATTTGAGGTGCGTGATACCGGCATTGGCCTGACCCAGGAGCAAATCGGGCGCTTGTTTCAGAGCTTTGCGCAAGCCGACAGCTCCACCACCCGCAAGTACGGCGGCACCGGCCTGGGCCTGGCGATCAGCAAGAACCTGGCTGAATTGATGGGCGGCGCCGTCGGTGTTGATAGCGTGCCGGGAGCCGGCTCAACTTTCTGGTTTACCGCCCGACTGGGTCTGGGTGAAGCGCGGGCGCGGCTGCACCTGTCACGGCTGGACATCCAGAGCAAGCGGGTGTTGGTGGTTGACGACAACGAGCATGCTGCCAGTGTGCTGAAGGATTTGCTGGTGTCGATTGGCTTCGCGGTTGAATCGGTTCATGCGGGTCAGGCGGCCATCGAGCGGGTCGTGCAGGCTGGCAACGCTGCGCAGGCGTTTGACTTTGTGTTGCTGGACTGGCAAATGCCTGGCATGGATGGGGTGGAGACGGCGCGGCGCATTCAGAACTTGCCGCTGCAGGTGATGCCGCGCCTGGTTATCGTCACCGCCTATGGCCGCGAGGAAGTCATTCGCAGCGCCCATGAGGTGGGCATTGATGACATTTTGGTCAAGCCTGTCAACGCCTCACTGTTGTACGACACCATGTTGCGTCTGCTCGGGCACACGCTGGCAGGCGTGGCCCAGCCGGCTACGGCGAGTGCGCCATCGGGTCTGGCTGCACTGGCAGCGCTGCGCGGCGCGCGGGTGCTGGTGGTGGAAGACAACGAACTGAATCAGCAGATCGCCACGGAACTGCTGAGCGATGCCGGCTTTGTGGTGGATGTGGCGGGCGATGGCCAAATAGCGCTGACTATGCTCGAGCAGATGCAGCAACAGCAAACGCCGTATGACATGGTGCTGATGGACATGCAGATGCCGGTGATGGACGGCATCCAGGCGACGATTGAAATCCGCAAGAACCCCTGCTATGCCAAGCTGCCAGTAGTGGCCATGACGGCCAACGCCATGCAAGCCGACCGCGAGCGTTGCATTGATGTTGGCATGAATGACTTTGTCAGCAAGCCGATCGATCCGCAGGACCTGTGGCGCGCGCTGGCGCGCTGGACGCAACCGCGCGACGGCCTAGGGCAGCCGCCAACCCTGGCTAGCAAGCTGTCGCCTTGGCCGGCAACTGGCACCGCTGAAGACGACATGCTGCAGCAGATAGCGGGGCTTGACACCCGCCTGGGTTTGCGCCAGGTGATGGGCAAGCAAGCCTTGTACCTGAGCCTGCTGCGGCGGTTTGTGAGCACAAATCAGGCGGGCTTGCGGCCGATTGAGCAGGCGTTGCAGGCGGGTGACACAGCCACTGCCGAACGCCTGGCCCACACGCTCAAAGGCTTGTCGGGCAATATCGGGGCCAGCGCCCTGCAAATCGAGATGGAAAAGGTCGAGGCTGCATTGCGCGGGCAAGCTTCGTTGGAGACAGTGCGCCCGTTGCTGGCACCACCCGCCACACTTCTGGCAGATCTCCTGGCCCAGCTGCAGGCCCGATTACCTGCACAGGCCAGCGCAGACAGCAGCGGCGTGGGTGACCCGGAGGAAATCGCGCCAGTGTGTCGCAAAATGCGCGAACTGCTGGCATTCGATGACCCAGAAGCCGCTGTGCTGCTGCAAGACCACGCGACGCTGCTGCGCGCAGCGCTGGGCGACAACTATCGCGCGTTGAAAATTGCTGTGGATGAATTTGATTTTGAGGCTGCGTTGCAGGTATTGACGGTGGCTGCAACGCAGGCCAACATCACCCTTTGACTATGTAACTGGAAGACTTGACCATGACGACCGATATTGCCCAAGCCAAAAAAGCAACGGTGCTGGTGGTTGACGATACACCCGAAAATTTGACCCTGATGTCCTCCTTGCTGAAAGACAGCTACCAGGTCAGGGTCGCCAACAACGGGGATCGGGCGCTCACCATTGCGCTGTCGGACAAAGCCCCCGATTTGATCCTGCTCGACATCATGATGCCAGAGATGGATGGCTACGAGGTGTGTCGCCGCCTGAAGGCCAACACTGCCACGCGTGACATTCCGATCATCTTCTTGACTGCCAAGTCCGACATGGAAGACGAGCAAAAAGGGCTGGCAATGGGTGCGGTGGACTACATCACCAAGCCGATCAGTCCACCCATCGTGCTGGCGCGCGTGGCGGCGCAACTCTCGCTCAAGGCCAACGCCGACTTCCTGCGTGAAAAAAACGAGTTCTTGCGCGAAAAAAATGACTACCTGAAGGAAAAAAACGCCTTTCTGCACGACAAGAACGACTTTCTGGAGCATGAAGTGGTGCGTCGCACGCGCGAGATCACGGCGATTCAGGATGTCACCATTCTGGTCATGGCGTCGCTGGCAGAAACCCGCGATGCCGAGACTGGCAACCATATCCGCCGCACCCAGCACTATGTCAAGGCGCTGGCAGAAAGGCTCAGGCCGCACCCGCGTTTTGAATCATTCTTGACGACGCGCAACATCGAGATGCTGTTCAAGTCGGCGCCACTGCACGACATTGGCAAGGTGGGCATTCCCGACCGCATCCTGCTCAAGCCCGGACGCTTCACCCCCGAAGAGTTCGAGATCATGAAGACTCACACCACGCTGGGGCGCGATGCCATTGCGCAGGCGGAAAGCTCGCTGGGTACGCGCGTTGAATTTCTCAGCATGGCCAAAGACATCGCCTTGTTCCATCAGGAAAAATGGGATGGCAGTGGATATCCGGCGGGCCTGCGCGGGGACGCCATTCCGGTGTCGGCACGCCTGATGGCTGTTGCCGATGTGTACGACGCCTTGATCAGCCGGCGTGTTTATAAAGAGGGCATGCCCCATGAGAAGGCGGTCGAGATCATCGCGCAGGGGCGGGGCAGCCATTTTGACCCCGACATGGTGGACGGCTTTCTCGACATTCAGGGTGAGTTCCGGGTCATTGCGCTGCGTTATGCGGACTCTGACACCGACCTGCACAAGAAGGCAGCCTATCTTGAGTGCGCCGACATAACCCATCCTGAGGCGCATTAGTGCGCCAGGTCGATGACGGTCACTTCGCTTGTTCGCTTGGCACGGCGCGCGGCAGCAGGCTAACTTTCATAGGCGCAAAACCCACCCGGAAGAAAGCAACGTTGTAGGAGCGACGCCCTCGCCGCGAATGGGTGTTACCGACTTGCGCTGGTTCGCTGCGAGGGCGCAGCTCCTACAGAACATCCGGCGCAGTTTCACGTCAAATGATGCCGCTCAGTAAAAAATAGTTGAACAGTGTCATGAAAATGACTTTGAACACTGCAAAACTGTATGAACTGTATAAATTATTTCAAAGCGAGACATCATGACCATCATCAAACGGCTCATTGCCTGGCTTGGCCAGAGTGATCGTCCCATGCGCCTGGGCTTTATCACCCTGTGCGAGTTGAGTTACAACGACTGGCCGGTGTCGGTCAAGGCATCAGCACGCTGACTACGGGCCGCCGACGCAGGCGGTCAGCGCAGGTCATTTGGCTGACACACAGCCCCTCTACAGTGCGGTCTCCTTTCAACACTCAGGAGATCCTGTGGCTTCCATCAATTCTCTGGCACTTGTGACCAGGCGCGCTGTGCCCCTGGCGCTCGTCGCAGCAATGTCTTTCAATCTGGCCGCGTGTGGCGGCTCTGATGACGAGGTCGCGGTCGTTGCCGCGTTGCCGGAATCGGCCACCGCGCAGTTGGCCATTCTGGAAACCAGTGACCTGCACGCCAACGTCATCAGTTATGACTACTTCAAGCTCGCCGAAGACAAGAGCGTGGGCTTGGAGCGCACCTCGACGCTGGTCAAACAAGCCCGCAGCGACTATCCCAACAATTTGCTGATTGACAACGGCGACACCATTCAGGGCACCGCCCTGGCCGACTACCAGGCCATGGTGAGTCCGCTGGCCTGCAACCAGAAGCTGGCTACCTACAAAGCCATGGATGTCATGGGCTATGACGCGGGCACGCTGGGCAACCATGAGTTCAACTACGGCCTGCCCTTTTTGTCACAAGTCACCGGTACCAAGTTCAATATCGACGGCATGGCCGACGTGGCGAGCCAGCCGAGTTGCACCGGCCCGGCGTTTCCGCTGGTGTTGGCCAACGTGACCAGCAAGAAAGACGGCAAAACGCTGTACAAGCCCTACATCATCCTGAGCAAAAAGGTCAGTGGCAAAGACAAAGACGGCAAGTCCATTGAGAGCACCGTCAAGGTGGCGGTGATCGGCTTTGCGCCGCCACCGATCCTGCTGTGGGACAAGCGCTGGCTCGAAGGCAAGGTGGACGTTCAAGGGGTGGTAGAAGCCGCCACCAAATACGTTCCGCTGGCGCGTGCCGAGGGTGCCGACATTGTGATTGCTGCCTCGCACGGTGGCTACAACACCAGCGACTACAGCCCGAC
>JAIFMT010000236.1 GCA_020048295.1 Rhodoferax sp. | reverse complement strand
GGTGCTGGACTTGTCCAACCGCTTTGGCAAACCCAGCACACCGGTCATCAAAAGCACCTGCATCGTGATTGTCGAAGTGCCCACCGCCACCGAGGGCGAAACCCAGAACATGGGCGTGGTGGTGGATTCGGTGCAGGCGGTGCTGGAGATTCCCACCTCCGAGATCGAGCCGGCACCCACGTTTGGGTCCAAAATTCGCAGCGAGTTCATTGAGGGGATCGCCAAGGTCAATGGCAAGTTTGTCATTTTGCTCAATGTCAACCGCGTCTTGTCCAACGAAGAAATTGGACAGATGGGACAGGTGGCTGCTTCGGCGGAGTTGGCTGGTGCTTGAAAGCCCGCTGAATCCGGCGTGGCCGGGCTGGATGAAGCTATTTAATAAATAGCTGTTAGCACAATGACAGCAAAGGCTAGAGGCATAAAATACTAATTTTTCAGGGGCAAGGTTTGCAGGTCTCCCAAATCACCGATGCTGAATTTGCGCAGTTTCAGCGTTTTATCTTTGAAGCCGCCGGTATCTCAATGGCCGACGCCAAAAAGGCGCTGGTCACCGGGCGGCTTAACAAGCGCCTGGCGGCGCACCAACTGGATAGTTTTGGTGCGTATTTCCGTCTGCTGTCGTCGGGCCAATACCCGCAGGAGGTGCAGATGGCGGTGGATTTGCTCACCACCAACGAAACCTATTTTTTTCGCGAAATCAAGCATTTTGAGTTTTTGAAAGCCCAGGCGATCAAGGCACGCAATGCGGCACAGGCTTATCGGGTCTGGAGCGCCGCCAGCTCCAGTGGCGAGGAGGCTTACAGCATGGCGATGGTGCTGGCCGACTGCATGCAGACCACACCCTGGGACATTCTGGGCACCGACATCAGCACCCGGGTGCTCGAAGGTGCCCGCCGCGCGCTGTATTCCATGGAGCGCGGGCGGCATATTCCACCTGATTTTTTGAAGCGCTACTGTCGCAAGGGCACCGGCCAGTACGACGGCATGTTGCTGGTGAACCCGGAACTGCGCCAGCGGGTGGTGTTTCGCCATGCCAACCTGAATGCCGCGTTACCCGAGCTGGGCAAGTTTGATGTGGTGTTTTTGCGCAACGTGATGATTTACTTCAATAACGAGACCAAGCGCCAGGTGGTGGCGCGGGTGATTGCCACGCTCAAGCCGGGCGGCTATTTCTGCATCGGGCATTCCGAAAGCCTCAACGACATCAGCACGGCGGTGCAGATGGTGGCCCCCAGCATTTACCAGAAACCGTTCTGACATGGCGCGCATTCCTGACCTGATGGATATTTTTTTGGCACCTGGCGAGCTGTTTGTCGGCGATGCGGGGTTTCAGATTCGCACCATCCTGGGCTCGTGCGTGTCGATCACGCTGTGGCATCCGATATTGCGGGTGGGTGGCATGTCGCATTTTTTATTGCCCACTCGCGGCAGTGCACGGGGGCCTGAGGGGCTAGACGGCCGTTATGGCGACGAGGCGCTGGAACTGATGTTTGCTGATTTGAAGGCGCATGGGGTCAATCCGCTGCAATGTCAGGCCAAGGTGTTTGGCGGGGGCAACATGTTTCCGGGCAACAACCACGCGCGCGGGCACCAGGCGCTGGGTATTTCGGTGGGCCGGCGCAATGGCGAGGCGGCGCGCGCGCTGTTAAAGCAGCACGGCATCGACCTGGTGACCGAGAGCCTGTTTGGCGTGGGCCACCGACAGATTATTTTTGATGTCAGCAAGGGGGACGTCTGGTCGCGCCAGGTGCGTCCGTCCTCGCTGGAAATTGATGCAGAACTTTGTCCTGCCAGGGAATAAATAATGAGCCGAATTAAAGTCTTGATTGTGGATGACTCCGCCGTAGTGCGCCAGGTGCTGACCAGTCAGCTGGCACAAGACCCCGATATCGAGGTGATGGGTGCGGTGGCAGACCCCATTTTGGCGATTGCCCGCATGAAGCTGCAGTGGCCCGATGTGATCGTGCTCGACATTGAAATGCCGCGCATGGACGGCATCACCTTCCTCAAAAAGGTCATGGCCGAAAAGCCTACGCCGGTGGTGATTTGCTCCACGCTGGTCGAAGCCGGTGCGCAAACCACCATGGCAGCGCTGGCCGCTGGCGCGGTGACGATCATTGCCAAACCCAAGGTGGGTCTGAAGCAGTTTCTGGAAGATTCGTCGGACGACGTGGTGGGCGCAGTCAAGGCGGCCGCGCACGCCAATGTGAAGGTGCTGCACGCCACCGTCAAAAACACCGCCGATGTCATCATGCCGGCCGCCGACAAGCATTCGGCCATGATCCAGACCACCGAGCGGGTGGTGGCCATTGGCACCTCGACCGGTGGTACCCAGGCACTTGAGGTGGTGCTGACGGGCCTGCCGCGCGTCACGCCAGGCATGGTCATCGTCCAGCACATGCCTGAAAAATTTACCGCGGCGTTTGCCGAACGCCTCAACAACCTGTGCCAGATCGAGGTGAAAGAGGCGCAGAACAACGACCGCGTCATCAACAGCCGCGCACTGATTGCCCCGGGCGGCAAGCACATGCTGCTGCGCCGCACCGGGGCGCAGTATTTTGTGGAAGTGATGGACGGCCCGCTGGTGAACCGGCATCGGCCGTCGGTGGATGTGCTGTTCAGGTCGGTGGCCAAGTGCGCCGGGGCCAATGCGCTGGGGGTCATCATGACCGGCATGGGCGACGATGGCGCGGCGGGTTTGCTGGAAATGCGCAAGGCGGGTGCGCGCACGGTGGGTCAGGACGAGGCAAGTTGCGTGGTGTATGGTATGCCCAAGGAAGCCGTCAAGCGTGGCGGGGTTGAGAAAACCGTGCCTCTGACAGCGATCGGCCGCGAGATCATGCAGCAGCTCTCGGGTGTGATGGTGCGCTGACACGCTGACGGATCGCAAGCCGGGACTGGGGCTGGTGGGCTAAAGTGTTCGCTATTTATATTTGTTGGAGTCTGAATTTATGAGCCTTGAATGGAAAGACAGCTACCGAATGGGTGATCCTGAGATTGATCAGCAGCATCAATATTTGTTTGAGCTGACCAACGAGTTCATGGCGGTTGACAGCCTGTCTGCCCTGCGCTCACTGCTGATGTCGCTGTACAAGCACACGCGTGAACATTTTGAGCAGGAAGAGGCGCTGATGCGCAAGATCGGTTTTCCGGAGCTTGAACTGCACCTGGAGCATCACAACCAGCTGCTTCGTCGCCTGAGTGAGCTCAGCATGGATGTTGGCAAGGGCTACATGAACAAGCCCGCCATCAATGCCCTGATGAGCGAGTGGGCGAACAAGCACATTCTGGTGGATGACATGAAGATTACCGAGTTCATGGCAACCAAGGCCTGAACCCATCCGCATGGTGCGCTGGATTGACACCCACTGCCACCTGGATTCTGAGGAATTTAAGCCTCTAGCCCATACTGCGCGTGCGCTGGCAGCTACAAATAATGTAGTACATTGTGTGTTGCCTGCGGTCAGCGCCGACAACTGGGCGGCGGTGCGTGAACTGGCCCATTTGCACGGCGACAGTTATTGCCTGGGCATTCATCCGCTGTTTGTGGCGCACGCCGGCGACGATGCACTGGTGCTGCTGGAACAAGCCTTGCAGCAACACCGGCACGATCCACTGCTGGTGGCGGTCGGCGAAATTGGCCTGGATTACTTTGTGCCAGAGCTGTGTGTGAGCCCCTTGCGTGAGCGTCAGCAGTATTATTTTGAGGAGCAACTCAAGCTGGCGCAGCGCCATGACCTGCCGGTGCTGCTGCATTCGCGCCGCTCGGTGGACCCGGTGTTGAAAGGCTTGCGCGACGTCGCGGGGCGCACCGGGCGCTGGCGCGGCATCGCCCACGCCTTCAACGGCAGCCTGCAGCAGGCCGAGGTATTTGTTTCGCTGGGTTTGAAATTGGGATTTGGCGGCGCTTTCACCTACCCACGGGCCTTGCAATTGCGTCGCCTGGCGGTCTCATTGCCGCTGCAAGCCATCGTGCTGGAAACCGATGCACCCGACATGCCGCCGCGCTGGTTGTTCAAAACGGCAGCCGAACGCGCCGCTGGTGCATCCCAGGCCGTCAATTCCCCGGCCGAATTGCCACGCATTGGCGCTGAGTTGGCAGCACTGCGTGGCATCAGCGTGGAGTCACTGGCGCAGGCCACCACGGACAACGCGCTGGTGGCACTGCCCAAGTTGGCCCGGTTTATAGTCCAGCCATGAGTCAGCACGACAGCAGCTACAAAACCATCTTCTCGCACCCGGAAATGGTGCGCGACCTGCTCGACCAGTTCCTGATCAATTTCAGCCACCTCGCAACACCAAGAAAGCAACCATGGCCTCCCAAACCGCCACCCCATTGACCGAGTCGCAAGCCGTCGCCCATATTCTTCAGCATTGCCGCCATGTGGCGGTGGTGGGCTTGTCGCCCAAGGCGCATCGTGACAGCTACCGCGTGGCCGAATACATGCAGGCGCATGGCTGGCGCATCATCCCGATCAACCCGGTGGCAGCGGCCAGCGGCACGCCGATTTTGGGTGAGCGGGTCTATGCCACGCTGGCACAGGCCGCCGAGCATGAACAGATCGACCTGGTGGATGTGTTTCGCAACAGCGACGACGTGCCGCCGGTGGTGGACGAGGCGATGGCCATTCATGCGCCGGCCGTGTGGCTGCAACTGGGTGTGCGCAACGATGCGGCGCTGGACAAGGCGCGCCAGGCCGGCATGTTGGCGGTACAGGATTTATGCCTGAAAGTGGAGCACGCCCGAGCTGCGGTCTGATCTTGAAAAAACGCACCCCCACACTCCCGCCAGTCAATTACTCTGATGACGGCCCGGTGCGACACCTGCACCTGGGCACCCCGTGGATTCAGGGTTCGATGTACCTGGAAGACCCGATTGGCCTGGTACATGAATATGTGCAGCGCATGATGGCCTGGCTGCTGTTTGTCGAGCCAGCCAGCGTCAAAGACCGCCAGGCGCTGCAACTGGGTCTGGGTGCCGGTAGCCTGACCAAGTTCTGCCACAAAGAGCTGCGCATGACAACCACTGCCATTGAGCTCAATCCGCAGGTGCTGGTGGCCTGCCGGGGCTGGTTCAAGTTGCCGGCCGACAACGCGTCGATGCGCGTGGTGCTGGCCGATGCCGCCGAAGAAATCCTCGATCCCCAGTGGTGGGGCAGGGTGGATGCCCTGCAAGTCGATTTGTACGACCACGAAGCCGCCGCACCGGTGCTCGACAGCCTGCCGTTTTACAACCACTGCAAGCGCTTGCTGACCCCGCAGGGCTGCATGACGGTGAACCTGTTTGGCCGTGCCTCAAGTTTCGATCGCAGCGTTGAAAAAATTTCGGCAGCATTTGGTAAAGACGCGGTGTGGGCCTTCAAGGCCACGCGCGAAGGCAACACCGTGGTGCTGGCGCAAAACACCCCCAGCCGCCCCAAACGCGAGGTGTTGATGGCGCGTGCCGACGTGATCGATGCCCAGTGGGGGCTGCCCGCTGCCAAATGGGTACGGGTGTTCAAACCTCTGTTGCCATGACACACGCCACCAGCCACAAACCGCAGACACCGGCTGCTGCCAAAGGGCCGCTGGACTGGCGCAGCCTGGTGCAGTGGCTGCAAGCCGACGGCGTCATCACCCCGCATGAGGCGCAGCGCATCAACGCCCGCTGCGCGCAGGCCGAAAGCGCGCAACACCCGCTGGTGCGCCTGGCCAGTGTGATGGTGCGCCGTGCCAGCGACGACAAGCCGCTGGACATCGAGCTATTGGTGCAATGGCTGGCAGCGCGCGTTGGGCTGGTGTATTTGCGCATCGATCCGCTCAAGGTCGATGTCAGCAAGGTCGCCGACACCATGAGCCCGGCCTATGCCGAGCGCCACAAAATTCTGCCGGTGCAGGTCACCGCACACGAGGTGGTGGTGGCCACCGCCGAGCCATTTTTGACCGACTGGGTCGATGAGGTGGAGCGCCAGGCGCGGCGCAGCGTGCGCCGCGTGCTGGCCAACCCGCAGGACATTCACCGCTACACCGTGGAATTTTTTGCGCTGGCCAAGTCGGTGCGGGCAGCGGCCAAGGCGGGTAGCAACGCCGGTTCGAGTTTTGAGCAACTGGTGGAACTGGGCAAAAGCAACAAGCAGCTCGATGCCAACGACCAGAGTGTGGTGCAGGTGGTGGACTGGTTGTGGCAATACGCCTTTGACCAGCGTGCCAGTGACATCCACCTGGAGCCGCGGCGCGAGCAGGGCGTGATCCGTTTTCGCATTGACGGTGTGCTGCACCCGGTGTACCAGATGCCCATGGGCGTGTTGACCGCGATGACCGCGCGCATCAAGCT
>JAIFMT010000007.1 GCA_020048295.1 Rhodoferax sp. | reverse complement strand
TGGCCATGGAAGCGGTGGGCCGCGCCGCGGGCAGTGTGGTGGTTGAAGTGCGCCGCCAGTTCCGCGAGATCAAAGGCATCATGGAAGGCACAGCCAAACCTGAGTACGACACCGCTGTTGACATGCTGACCACTGCCGCCATCAAGGAAATGATGATCCCGTCGCTGCTCCCCGTGGTAGCGCCGATTCTGGTGGGTCTGGTGCTTGGGCCGGCCGCTTTGGGTGGCCTGCTGATGGGCACCATCGTGACCGGCCTGTTTGTGGCGATTTCGATGTGTACCGGCGGCGGTGCCTGGGACAACGCCAAGAAGTACATTGAAGACGACCACTTTGGCGGCAAAGGCTCCGAGCCTCACAAGGCCGCCGTCACCGGTGACACGGTGGGCGACCCCTACAAGGACACCGCTGGTCCAGCCATCAACCCGCTGATCAAGATCATCAACATCGTGGCGCTGTTGATCGTGCCGGTGATGATGAAGCTGCACGGCGCTTAAGCCTGGCGACTTGCCAATGCGCAAATAAACCCGCCTGGTGCGGGTTTATTTTTGCCTCGATCCGACCGACAATCGCACGCATGAAGCGCCTGATCCTCCTCCTGTCACTGGTGTTGCTCAATGGCTGCACCGGCCTGCTGCCCCGGGTGCAGAGCGAGTCATCGCTGTTCAAGTCGTTTGACGAAGCCCGCAACGCCATCGACAGCCTGACACCCATGCACAGCACGGTCAGCGCCCTGGTCAAGATCGGCATTGACCCGGTCAAGCAACCCAACACCGTCATCCTGACACCCGATGACATCGTGCGACGCTTTCTGCCCAGCACCCTGCTCAAACGCGAAGACCTCGACCCCGGTGTCCTTGCCTGTCTGGATGCGCGCAACGCCTGCCGGGGCTGGGAGATCAGTGCCGAGCGTGTACTGCGCGCACGCACCGGCGGCTTTTTGACCGATTTCACCAACTTCTCCCGGCGCACCGAAACCACTGGCTGGCGCTTTAACGCGTTGATTTTGCTGGTCAATGATCTGGTGGTCTATCGCACCTGGGGCGGCCAGCCCAACATCAGCACGCTCGAAGTGCAAACCAATCCGCTGGGCCCTCTGCAAGACATGGGACCGTCGCTGGTCATCAGCCAATGAGTTGCAGCGCTAAAAAATACTTCCCGAAGACTTGATCGCTCCCCATGACCGAACGTGACACGCACCGCGTGATACCGCTGCAAGACCAGCGCCAGGCCGCTTTGGCCATCCCGTCTGCCACGCTGACTGCGTTGCCTGGTCCCGATGGGCTGCTGGTTGACACACGCGGCCGGCCACTGCGCGATTTGCGCATCAGCGTGACAGACCGCTGCAACTTCCGCTGCCACTATTGCATGCCCAAGGAAATTTTTGACAAGGACTACCCTTATCTGCCGCACTCGGCACTGCTGACATTTGAAGAAATCACCCGCCTGGCCAGCCAGTTTGTCGCCCTGGGTGTGCAAAAAATCCGGCTCACCGGCGGCGAGCCCTTGTTGCGCAAGCATTTGCACCAGCTCGTGGCACAACTCTCCGCGCTGCGCACGCCAGCTGGCCACGCCCTGGACCTGACACTGACCACCAACGGTGCCCTGCTGGCACGCCAGGCGGTGGCTCTCAAACAAGCCGGACTGCAACGTGTCACCGTCAGCCTCGACAGTCTCGACGATGCGGTATTTCGCAGCATGAACGACGTGGATTTTCCGGTGGCCGACGTGCTGGCCGGCATCGAAGCCGCGCGCGCTGCCGGATTGGGCCCAATCAAGATCAACATGGTGGTCAAGCGCGGCAGCAATGAGCATCAAATTTTGCCAATGGCGCGGCACTTCAAAGGCAGTGGCATGGTGCTGCGCTTCATCGAGTACATGGATGTGGGTGCCACCAACGGCTGGCGCATGCACGAGGTGCTGCCCTCCAGCGAGGTGGTCAAGTGCATCCACGCCGAGCTGCCCCTGGTGCAACTTGAACCGTCGCAACCCGGCGAAACCGCCGAGCGCTGGGGCTATGCCAACAGCCGTGGCGAGCACGACCCAGACGCTGGCGAAATCGGCGTGATCAGCAGCGTCACCCAGGCTTTTTGCGGCAGCTGCAACCGTGCCCGCCTATCGACGCAGGGCCAGCTGTACTTGTGCCTGTTTGCCCAGCAAGGCTACGACTTACGTAGCCTGCTGCGCGGCCAAGCCTCTGATGCCGATCTGAGCCGCGCCATTGGCCACATCTGGCAAGGCCGCAGCGACCGCTATTCCGAGCTGCGCAGCGCCTTGGCACCCGACCAGAGTGCCGCTACCCGGCGCGTTGAAATGAGCTACATCGGCGGCTAAGTTGATGCAACTCTCAGGCGGATGTCCGGTCAGCCGTTATGCGACGCACGCTGCGGCCCTGCGCCGACAGCCCAGCCAATGAACCCGCTGCCAATGATCTCGCCACAAGACATCACTGCCCTGATCCTCGCCGGTGGTCGCGGCACCCGCATGGGCGGCATCGACAAGGGGCTGCAAACTTTCAACGGCGTGCCCCTGGCACAACACACACTCTGGCGTTTGCAAATGGGCGGCGGTATTGGCAGCGTCATGCTCAGCGCCAACCGCAACCTGTGCGACTACGCCGCTTTGGGCGTGCCGGTGTGGCCCGACGACGTGGCCGATTACCCGGGCCCATTGGCTGGCTTTCTGGTTGGTCTGCAGCACTGCAGCACCCCGTATTTGCTGACCGTGCCCTGCGATACCCCGCTGCTGCCGCCCGACCTGGCCTGCCGCCTGGCCGCTGCACTGCAAGCCGACCAAGCCGACATCGCCATGGCGACAGCCCCCGAACTGGGCCGTGACGGCCAGACCCACCTGCGCCCGCAACCGGTGGTCAGCCTGCTGCGCGTTGGTTTGCGCGACAGTCTGCAAAAATTTATCCAAAGTGGCCACCGTCAAGTTCAAGCCTGGACCGCACAACACAAAACCACCCTGGTACCGTTTGACCGACCCAGCGACGATCCACAAGCCTTCTTCAACGCCAACACCCTGGCCGAACTGCATCAACTGGAACGTGACAGCCCATGAAAACACTGGAACAGATTGCCGCCGATCTGGCAGGCTACGACCCGCAAGCGCTGAGCGTCAACACCGCCTGCGCTTTTCTGGAACGGCTGGTGCAGCCGCTCACCGAGGTGGTGCAAGTCCCGCTGTTTCAAGCCCTTGGCCGGGTCCTGGCCCAGGACATCATCTCGCCCATCAGCGTGCCGCCACACGACAACTCGGCCATGGATGGCTACGCCTTTGCCGGCACGCAACTCTCCAGCAACGTCGCCCTGGTGCTGAAAGTGGTCGGCACAGCTCTGGCGGGCAAGGCCTGGAGCGGCACGGTGGCTGCCGGGCAGTGTGTGCGCATCATGACCGGCGCCATCATGCCCACCGGACTCGACACCGTGGTACCGCAAGAGTTTGTCACGCGGCTGATCGCGCCCGACCCCGCAGCGCCCGAGTGCATCCGCATTCCCGCAGGCGTGGTGACTACTGGCGACAACCGCCGCTTTCTCGGCGAAGACCTCCTGCAAGGCCAGCCCGCGCTGCATATTGGGGAGCTACTCACGCCCGCAGCGCTTGGGCTGGTGGCCAGTTTGGGCATTCAAACCGTGCCGGTGCTGCGCCGCCTGAAAGTGGCTTACTTTTCCACCGGCGATGAAATTCTGAGCCTGGGCGAGCCACCGCGCGAGGGCGCCGTCTATGACAGCAACCGCTACACCGTGTTTGGCCTGCTGACCCGGCTGGGCTGCGAGGTGATAGACATGGGCGTGGTGGGCGACACACCCGCGTTGCTCGAAGCCGCCTTTGTGCAGGCCGCAGCCCAAGCCGATGCCATCATCACCAGCGGCGGTGTCAGCGTGGGCGAAGCCGACTACACCAAGGCGATGATGAAAAAGCTTGGCGACGTGGCCTTCTGGAAGATCGCCATGCGCCCTGGCCGGCCCATGGCTGTGGGCCAAATTATTAGAGACAAATTGGCCTCTAGCCCATATCTGGAAAGCGCTGATAGCTATATACAAGATAGCTTGAAAACTGGCAGCGCGATGCTGTTTGGCCTGCCCGGCAATCCGGTGGCGGTGATGGTGACGTTCTTGGTATTTGTGCGCCCTGCCCTGCTGCGCATGATGGGTTGCACCCGCCCCGCCCCGCCCTTGCTGCAAGCCCGCAGCAGCGAAGCAATCCGCAAAAAACCCGGCCGCACCGAATACCAGCGTGGCATCGTCAGCACCGCACCCGACGGCAGCGTGCAGGTCAAGACCACCGGCAACCAGGGCTCGGGGGTGCTCAGCTCGATGGTGAAAGCCAACGGACTGATCGTGTTGCACCACGATCAAGCTAACGTGACGGCCGGCGACCTGGTCGATGTGATGCTGTTTGACGGGGTGGTTTGATGCCAGCGGCGCGGCGCAACGCCTGTCGCACATCACGATGCGCATCGATATGACCCATTAATCCGCCAAAGCCCGATCCACGTCTGCCCCGTTGCGCTCATCGGTGTAGGGCGCGGTTGGCCCTGAGCGGCTGCTTTGGTAACAACTCACAATCACGTTGCTCAAAGGCTTGGCTTTGTGCAGCACCTCTACCGCGCAGCGACCATAAACGCTCTCGATGGTGGCCAGCAGGTTGCGCGCATAGGCCGACTCCAGCTTGCCGTCCAGAATCAGGTTCACCAGCAAAACACCCTCGGGGTTCAAGGCCCGCCGACTGTCCTGCCAGAACTCCTGCGTGATCAGGTGACTCGGAATCGAGGTGTGGCTGCTGAAGGCATCCACAATCACCACGTCAAACTTCTGGTCGGTACGGCGCACAAAACGGCGCGCGTCATCGACGATGAAACGCCCCTCAATGGGCACTTTCAGAAAACGCTTTTCGGCGATCTCGCGGATGGCGGCATCGATGTCCACAAAGGTGTAGTGGTTGCCGGGCTCGTGGTGCGACACGGTAAAACCACCGGCACCCAACACCAGAATGTCTTTTCCGGTCAGGCCCAGTTCGTCCAGCAAAATGTGGCGCAGGTGCTGCACATAGCGCGCGTATTGCGGCGGGTCGCTGTCGTCCATCAGCGAGGCCAGCGAGTTGTTGATCAGGAAGCCGCGTGGGTCGATCTGGCCGGGGCGCACCAGCGGTTTGATGGCGTAGTCGGCATAGGCGGTATCCACCACGGCCGTTGCCGGATACAGGTTGATGGCGCTGGCCAGAATGCTCACCGCCAACGCCTTGGCCATAGGCTGCCAGCCCGGCTGGTTTTGTTCAGCCAGCAGCAAACTGCCCAGCGCCAGCAGCACCGCACACACCAGCACCGCCACCGACACCCCGAGCCACTGCATCACCAGCAGCGACAGACTCACCGAGCCCAAAAAAGAGCCCAGCGTGGACCAATACAGCGCGTAACCACTGGCTTCACCGGTGCGGGTGTGTTTCATCAAATTGGTCAGCACCGGCACGGTTTGCCCCAGCAGCCAGGCCAGCGGGCACAACACGCCGCCAATCAACACCAGGTACGCCAGCCAGGTCGGTTGCAGCAGGGTGAACAGGCCATCCACCGTGAGGCGCGCCAGCCCCAGGCCCACCAGCAGGGCCGAGATCAAAAAGTTGCGCGCCACCACCGCCGTGAAGCGCTGCGACACGCGTGCGCCAGACCCATAGCCCAGCGCCAGCGCCAACAAAAACAAGCCAATCGTCGGGGCGGTGACCACAATCGCGCTGCCCACATGCGGCACCAGTCGGCGCAGCGCGATGACTTCGGCCCCCAATGAGCAGAAGCCTTCAATAAAGACGATCAGATAAAGCAGCTGACGCGGCATGGCGACATTCCCAAGTCAAAACGAGGCGGATTAGAGCAAACCAGCCGCCAAGCAGCCAAGTTGTTGAAACCCATGGCATACATCCCCTTCAACCTGGTGACTGTGATGTGCTGTTGAACGGGGGAGGGTGGGTCGCTGGCCGTCAACGCTTTTTCAGCGCCATCTCAACCCCCTGGTTGGCCAGTTGGTCGGCGCGCTCGTTGCCGGGGTCACCGGTGTGGCCGCGCACCCATTGCCAGTTGATCTGGTGGGCGCCGCCGTTCACCAGCGCATCAAGCCGCTGCCACAAATCGACGTTTTTGACCGGTGCCTTGGCGGCTGTTTTCCAGCCACGCGCCTTCCAGCCCGGCAGCCACTCGGTCATGCCCTTGAGCACGTACTGGCTATCCACGTGCAGCGTGATCTGGCAGGGGCGCTTCAGGGCGGCCAGCGCCTCGATCACGGCGGTCATTTCCATGCGGTTGTTGGTGGTTTCCAGTTCGCCACCGCACA
>JAIFMT010000199.1 GCA_020048295.1 Rhodoferax sp. | reverse complement strand
GCCGGGGAAGGGACAACGCCAGACTGGCTAAAGCGTGATGCAGATCTACCTGGTCGGCGGTGCCGTGCGCGATGCCCTGCTGGGGCTGCCGGTGCAAGACCGCGACTGGGTGGTGGTGGGCGCGACGCCGCAGCAGCTGCTGGACCAGGGCTTTGTGGCAGTGGGCAAGGACTTTCCGGTGTTTTTGCACCCGCAAACGCATGAGGAATACGCGCTGGCCCGCACCGAGCGCAAGACCGCACCCGGCTACCACGGCTTTGCCATCCACGCCAGCCCCGAGGTGACCCTCGAAGAAGACCTGGCACGGCGCGACTTCACAATAAATTCAATAGCTATCAGCGCAGACTGCATAAGGGCTAAAGGCCAATTTCTTATAAATATTCAGGCCAGCGACCTGATCGACCCGTTCAACGGTCAGCGCGACTTGCAGCAGCAGGTGTTTCGCCACGTCAGCCCGGCATTTCGGGAAGACCCGGTGCGCATCCTGCGGCTGGCGCGCTTTGCCGCGCGCTTTGCCGATTTCAGCGTGGCCGCAGAAACCCTGGCGCTGATGCGCGAGATGGTGGCCAGCGGCGAGGTCGATCATCTGGTGGCTGAACGCGTCTGGCAGGAACTGGCACGCGGGCTGCTGGAGGCCACCCCGTCGCGCATGCTGACGGTACTGCGCGACTGCGGTGCATTGGCGCGGCTGCTGCCCGAGCTCGACCGGCTGTGGGGCGTGCCGCAGCGCGCCGACTACCACCCCGAGATCGACACCGGCATCCACACGCAGATGGTGCTGGACATGAGCGCGCGCCTGCAGACCCCACTGGCGGTGCGCGTGGCCTGCCTGTTTCACGATCTGGGCAAAGGCACAACGCCCGCCGACGTGCTGCCGCGCCATCTGGGCCACGAGGAACGCAGTGCCCGGCTACTCAAGGCGGTGTGCCAGCGCCTGCGCGTGCCCACCGATTGCCGCGAACTCGCCGACGTGGTGGCGCGTGAGCACAGCAACATCCACCGCAGCGGCGACTTCAGCGCCGCCGCGCTGGTGCGCCTGCTGGAGCGCTGCGATGCGCTGCGCAAGCCCGAGCGCTTTGCCCAGGTGCTGCTGGCCTGCGAATGCGACGCGCGCGGCCGCCTGGGCCTGACCGAGCAGCCCTACCCGCCGCGCCAACGGCTGCTGCAGGTGCTGCAGCTGATACAGCAGCTTGATACAAAAAAAATAGCTTCTAACGCAATGGCAGACGGGGCTACAGGCCAAAAAGTAGGCGAACTGATGCACCAGGCCCGGGTCGCTGCAGTGCAAGGCAAAAATGGAGTCGAATGTTGACCTTACGCAGCAAACGTTACCAACGATCAATTTCAATGACGCCACAGCAGGCCTACACTGTGGGCCGGCTTCTCGCATCGGAGCCATTTCCCCAAGCATTTGACCGCCGTTAGAACAGGATCCCAACATGGCCAGGAAAACAGCCGCAAAGCCCGGCGAGCCCGTCAATGCGACCGCTGCGACCACCGCAGCCCCAGCCGACACCCCCCCAGAAGAAGCAGCGGCAACCACCACCGCCGACAACTTCCCCATCGTCGGCATTGGTGCCTCCGCCGGTGGACTGGCGGCGTTTGAGGCGTTTTTCTCCGGCATGCCGCAGGATGAGGCATCGGGCATGGCGTTTGTACTGGTGCAGCACCTGGCACCTGACCACAAGAGCATGCTGGCCGAGCTGATTGGCCGCTACACGCCGCTGCCAGTGCTGGAGGTCACGGACACCCTGACCGTGGCACCCAACTGCGTCTATATCATCCCGCCCAACCACGACATGGCCTTGTTGAACGGCCAGTTGCAGTTGCTGGAGCCCTCGGCACCACGCGGGCAACGACTGCCGATTGACTTTTTTTTCCGCTCGCTGGCGCAAGACCGGCATGAGCGGGCGATTGGCATCGTGCTCTCGGGCACCGGCAGCGACGGCACGCTGGGCGTGCGCGCCATCAAGGATGCCGGTGGCATGGTGATGGCGCAATTGCCCGAGACGACCGAGTTTGACGGCATGCCACGCAGCGCCATCGCGACCGGTTTGCTGGACTACCAGCTGCCGCCCGACCAGATGGCAGCACAGCTCGTCAACTATGTGAAATACGCCTTTGGCCGCTTTTCATTGCGCGCCGACAAGCCGGTGCTGATCAACGAAAGCGCCCTGAAAAAGATCTTTGTCCTGTTGCGCAGCCAAACCGGGCATGACTTTTCGCAGTACAAGCCCAACACCATTCACCGGCGCATTGAGCGACGCATGTCGGTGCACCAGATCAACCGGATTGACGACTATGTGCGCTGCCTGCAAAACGACACTGAAGAGGTGCAAGCACTGTTTCGCGACCTGCTGATTGGTGTCACCAACTTTTTCCGCGACCCCGAGGCGTTCCAGGCACTCGAAGACCAGGTGATTCCCAGGTTGTTTGCCGGCAAATTGACATCGAGCGGCGTGGTGCGCGTCTGGGTGGCGGGCTGCTCCACCGGCGAGGAGGCGTATTCGATCGCCATTTTGCTGCAGGAGTGCATGGAGTCGCTCCAGCAAAGTTTCACCGTGCAGGTGTTTGCCACCGACATCGACAGCCGCGCCATTGCCATCGCCCGTGTCGGGCTGTATCCGCTGGGCATTGCGGCCGACATCTCGCCGCGGCGGCTGGCGCGGTTTTTTACGCCTGAACCTGACGGCAGCGGCTTTCGCATTCATAAAGGCATTCGCGACATGCTGGTGTTCTCAGAGCAGGACCTGATCAAGGACCCGCCGTTCTCCAGGCTGGACCTGATTAGCTGCCGCAATTTGCTGATCTACCTGGGTGCCGATTTGCAAAAGCGGCTGATGCCCTTGTTTCATTACGCTCTGAACCCGCAAGGTTTTCTGTTTTTGGGCACCTCCGAGGGTATTGGCGACTTTTTGACGCTGTATGCGGCGCTTGACCGCAAGGCCAAGCTGTACCAGCGCAAGAATGCCGAGGTCAGTGTGCAGCGTGCGCCCAGCCGCTTTTTACCCTCGCTGACGGCGCTGGAGGCAGCGCTGCCGCGCAATGCGGGTCAAGAGAGCCTTCCGGTGAAATTGCCGCTGCGCGAGCTGACCGAGCAGACCCTGCTGACCCAGGTGGCCCCGGCGGCTGCGCTGGTTAACACGGTGGGTGACATTCTTTACCTGCACGGGCGCACCGGCATGTTTCTGGAGCCCAGCCAGGGCGAGGTGGGTGTGTCCAACATCCTCAAAATGGCGCGCGAAGGCTTGCGCCCCGCCCTCTCCACCGCGCTGCACCAGGCCGCAGCCACCCAGGCACCGGTCCACACAGCCGGCGTGCAGGTCAAAACCAATGGTCACCACACCCGCGTCACCCTGAGCGTGCGGCTGGTTGCCACCCGGGCTCCGGTCAGCCCCGAGCCAGCGTTGGCCCCCAGCCCTGCCGACAGCTGCCTTTACCTGGTCACCCTGGAACAGGCCGCAGATCAGGACGTGCTCACGCCACAGGGGCTGGCAACCGCTGCGGACGATGCCGGCGCAGCACCCGACCCCGCAGCGCGGACCCTGATTGCCGCGCTGCGCGACGAGTTGCGCGCCAAGGACGCGTACCTGCAAAGCACCCACGAGGCGCTGGAGGCTTCCAACGAAGAGCTCAAGAGCAGCAACGAGGAGATGCAGTCGGTCAACGAAGAACTGCAAAGCACCAACGAAGAGCTGGAAACCTCCAAAGAAGAGCTGCAGTCGGTCAATGAGGAGTTATCCACCGTCAACAACGAGCTCAACGTCAAGGTCGATGACCTGTCACGCCTGAACAACGACATGAACAACCTGCTGGCCGGCACCGGCGTGGCCACGGTGTTTGTTGATCACCAGCTGCGCATCCTGCGCTTTACCCCCACGGCCTCACAGCTGATCAACCTGATTTCCAGCGACGTGGGCCGCCCGGTGGCGCACATTGTCTCGAACCTGGCCGGCTACACCAGCCTGATTACCGACACGCAAGCCGTGCTGGACACCCTGGTGCCCAAGGAGGTGCAAGTGCAAACCCTTCAGGGCACCTGGTTCACCCTGCGCATTCGTCCTTACCGCACGCTCGACAACGTGATTGAGGGCGCGGTGATCACCTTCAGCGACATCAGCGAGATCAAACGTGCTGAAGTGACGCTGGAACAAGCCAATCGGCTGGCGCGGCTGGCGGTGGTGGTGCGTGACGCGCACGATGCCATCACCGTGCAAGACCTGGACGGGCGCACGCTGGCCTGGAACCCGGGGGCCGAACGACTGTATGGCTGGAGCGAAGCGCAGGCGCTGCAAATGAACGTGCGCCAGCGCATTCCCCCGAGCTGCAGGCCGAGGCCCTGGTGAAGGTGCAGCAGCTCAGCCGGGCTCGGGTGCTGGAGCCTTACCTGACGCAGCGCCTGACCCGCAGCGGCAACACCATCGAGGTGTCGCTCACGGCCACGGCGCTGGTCAACGAGGCCGGCCAGGTGTATGCCATTTCAACCACCGAGCGGGCGCTGGAATCCGGCGCATCAACCGTATACACTGTATAACCCGTACAACCCGCATAACCCCTTCCCCCCCCCCCCCCGCGCGACGAAAACATGAGCACTGAAGTGCCGCCCAGCCCTCTGACCCTGCGCCAGCGGGCCGAGGCAGTGCTTGTCGCGCACACCGACGCTGCAGCCCAGCCCGAGGACCTTTCGCACTACGAGATGGCGCGCCAGCTGCATGAGCTGCAGGTGCATCAGATTGAACTGGAGATGCAAAACGACGAGCTGCGCCGCACCCAGACTGCCCTGGAAGCCTCGCGCTCCGAGTACTTTGACTTGTATGACCACGCACCAGTGGGCTACCTGAGCGTCACTGACCAGGGGTTGATCACCCACGCCAATCTGCCCGCCGCCGCGCTGCTGGGCGTTGCGCGCGAGCAGTTGCCCCTGTGGTCACTGAGCCATTTCATTTTCAAGGACGACCAGGACACGTTTTACCTGCTGCGCAAGCGCATGCTGGCCACACGCCAGCCGCAGACGGCTGAGCTGCGCCTAAAGCGCCGGGGTGGCCAGCACTTGTGGGCCCAGTTGCTGGCGACCTGTGTGCTTGACGACAACGGCAAACCGGGCTTGCGCATCGTGCTCAGCGATTGCAGCGAGCGCCAGACGGCGCAACAAAAGCTCAGTCTGGCCGCCAGCGTGTTTGCCAATGCCCGCGAGGGCATCATGATCACTGACACACAGGGCAACATTCTGGAGGTCAACGACGCATTTACCCGCATCACCGGCTTTGGCCCGGCTGAGGTGCAAGGCCAGAACCCCCGCCTGCTGAGCTCGGGGCGCCATTCCAGCGACTTTTACGCCAGCATGTGGCGCGATCTGACCACCAAGGGTCACTGGTATGGCGAGGTCTGGAACCGGCGCAAGAACGGCGAGGTGTTCGCCACGCTGCAGACCGTGACCACCCTGCGCGACCCAGCGGGCCAGACCACGCACTATGTGTCGCTGTTTTCTGACATCACCAGCTTCAAGTCGCATCAGACCCAGCTGGAGCACATTGCCCATTACGACTTGCTGACCGACCTGCCGAATCGGGCGCTGCTGGCCGACCGGCTGCGCCAGTGCATGGCGCAAACCGTGCGCCGTGGCGATTTGCTGGGGGTGGCTTACATCGACCTGGACAATTTCAAGGCGGTCAACGACACCCATGGGCACGAAGTGGGCGACTCGCTGCTACAGGCACTGGCCGCGCGCATGCAAGTGGCGCTGCGTGAGGGCGACACGCTGGCACGTATCGGTGGCGACGAGTTTGTGGCGGTGCTGACCGACCTGACTGATGCTAGCGCCAGTCTGCCGCTGCTCAAACGCCTGCTGGATGCTGCCAGCCAACCCGCACTGGTGGCGGGCCAGCTGCTACAGGTGTCGGCCAGCGTCGGCATCACTTTTTTCCCGCAAGCCGACGTTGCCGAGCCAGACCAGCTGCTGCGTCAGGCCGACCAGGCGATGTACCAGGCCAAGCAGAGCGGCAAAAACCGCTACCACCTGTTTGACGCAGTGCAAGACCGCCACCTGCGCGGCCACCACGACAGCGTCAACCGCATCGGTCTGGCACTGGCGCAGCACGAACTGGTGCTGCATTACCAGCCCAAGGTGAACATGCGCAGTGGCTTGGTCTTTGGTGCCGAGGCGCTGATCCGCTGGCAACACCCGCAAAGGGGGCTGCTGGCACCGGCCGAGTTTTTGCCGGTGATTGAAGAGCACCCGCTGGCCATCGAGATTGGCGAGTGGGTGCTAAACACCGCCTTGACGCAGATGGCACAGTGGCAGGCGGCTGGGCTGACGCTGCAAGTCAGCGTCAATGTGGGCGCGCTGCAGCTGCAACAGCCCGATTTTGTGGCGCGCCTGCGCGCGATTCTGGCCAGCCACCCGCAGGTGTCGCCCAGCCACCTGCAAATTGAAGTGCTGGAAACCAGTGCGCTGAAAGACATGTGCTATGTCGCACAGGTGATTGAGGACTGCCACCAGCTGGGGGTGGCGTTTGCGCTGGATGACTTTGGCACGGGTTACTCGTCACTGACCTACCTGAAGCAACTGCGTGTGGCGATGCTCAAAATTGACCAGAGCTTTGTGCGCAACATGCTGGTTGACCCGGATGACCTGTCGATTTTGCAGGGCGTGATCGGGCTGGCAGCGGCGTTTCACCGCCTGGTGATTGCCGAGGGTGTTGAAACCATCGCCCACGGCACGCTGCTGCTGCAACTGGGTTGCGACCTGGCGCAGGGCTACGGCATTGCCCGCCCGATGCCCGGCGCCGACCTACCCGCCTGGGCCGCCAGCTGGCAGCCCGACCCGGCCTGGCGCAGCGTGCCGGGTTAAGTCACCTTGTTTTATACATAAAATCGCCCTCTAGCCCTTTTGTATAAAGCGCTGACAGCTATAGGTTTTGTATTTTCAACAGCGCCAGCAAATGCCTGCGCTGGACTGGATGATGACTCTGCCCGAACACCTGTCCAGGGCCCTGTGGCAGAATATTCACGAACTCAAACAGGAAATAATCATGGCCTATGTTTCAACATTTGAGCGCTTTGCAAGCGGGCATGATCGCCAGCATTGAGGCCGCCTCCCTGAGCCAGAGCATCCCGCGCATTGAATTGATCGCGCAACCGCTCACCCACAAAGCCCGGCCCAAGCGCCGGTTTTTTCTTTGAAGGAGCCAGCCTCGAGTTGCTTCACCCTTGCGTCAGATCAGCCAAGCCCCTCGGCAAAGTCCTGCAACAGGCGGTCGATCCAGTCTTCGGCATCTTGCCCATTGAGCACCAGAGTGCCGCTGGCATGGTCGGCGCCTTTGTCCCATTCGGTGCTGCTGGTTTGCCCGGCAAAGCGCTCAATGGCCACTTCAGCCAGCAGATTCATCGCGATCAGGCGCGTCACCGTTTCGGGCACCTTCGGGTCAGCGAATACCGTGTAGTCGTGGTGCAGCCCAACTGCCATGCACACCGTGGGCGACAGGCCCCAACTGCGCGCCATCAGGGCACCCATCTGGGCATGATCGGTGGCATGCCGGTCTTGTTCAGGTGCAGTAAAGCAACGCTCCACCTCGCTGCGGCAGGCCATCAGCGTTTGCCCATAATCGGCAAAGCGCTGGCGCAGCAACAGGATGCCAATGTCACAAAACAGACCAAATGACTGTGCGACCGGCACCTCCACCCGCCCCAGACCGCGCGCCAGCCGCGACAGCGCGTAGGCGCGCTTACTGGAAACATCCCAAAACTCCTGCAACTGCCGGGCGTCGCCACGGACCAGGTTGCGCAATGTCAGACCGGTCACGATGACGTTCAACTGTTGCAGCCCGAGCATCGAAATCGCCTGCGACACCGTCTCGCAGCGTCGCGACAAGGCATAAACCGGGGAATTGACGATGCGCAGGGCGGCGATGGTCAGGGCCACATCGCTGGCCACCAGGTCGGCAATGCGCCGGGTGTCCGGGTCTGCGCCAGACATCTCGTCTTGCAGTTGCACCAGCGTGCTGGGTCGCGAAGGAATGCCAATGCTCTTGAGAAGGGCTTCGGTGGGTGGCGGCGCGAGCGCCGCAGCGGGTTGAACGCTGTGGGCTGGACTGAGTAGTGTCATGTTCATGCTTGCATATTGCCCGCTGCAGACCCGTTGCACCATCGGGCTATGCTGATTTGCTTATAGGCCAATGCTTAGGCTCAATGACAAGTCAAGTCTTTCGTTGGATACCAGCAGGCTTGCGCACGCCAAGGCCTCAAAGTCCCTCACCGGCAGCGGGCGGCCAAAGTAATAGCCCTGGTAGGCGTGGCAACCCGCGTCCGCCAGAAATTCCCGCTGCGCCTCGCTTTCAACCCCCTCGGCGATGACCCCCAGGTTCAGACTATGTGCCAATGCGATGATGGTTCTGGCAATGGCGGCATCGCCCGGGTTGACCAGCACATCATTGACAAAAGACTTGTCGATCTTCAGCTGGTCCAGCGGCAGGCGGCTCAGGTATGCCAGCGACGAATAGCCAGTGCCAAAATCATCGAGCGAGAATCCCACCCCCTGGCTTTTCAGACTGACCATCTTTTCGATGATGTCGGTCACGTTGCCCACCAGCAGGCTTTCGGTCAGCTCCAGCTTCAAACGCATCGGGTTGGCGTCGCTGCGCTGCACCACAGCCGTCACCTGTTCGACGAAGTCTGCCTGGGCAAATTGCAGTGCGCTGACATTCACCGCCAGCGTCAGATGTTCCATCCTCGGGTCATGCCGCCACTGTTCCAGCTGGCTACAGGCGGTTTCCAGCACCCAATGCCCGAGTGCCAAAATCACGCCAGTCTCTTCGGCCAACGCAATGAATTCGTTTGGCGGCACCAAACCTCGCTCAGGATGCAGCCAACGCACCAGCACTTCAGCGCCTGTCACGCGGCCAACACCCTCCACCTGCGGCTGGTAATGCAACACGAACTGCCTGGCCGTTACTGCGTTGCGCAAGTCTTTTTCCATGGCCATACGTTTGACCACCACCGTTTCCATGGTCGGGTCAAAGAAGCGCATTCTGTTACGCCCGGCGTCCTTGGCCCGGTACATGGCCAGATCAGCCTGCTTCATCAGGTCATCGACGCTGGCGCGCTGGCCCTGAAACAACGTGGCACCAATGCTGGCGCTGCTGCTGTGCGACAGCTCGCCAAGTTGGTACGGCTGGCTGAGCGTGGCGAGAATTTTGGCGGCCACCGCTTCGGTGTCGGTGGCGGTTTCAACCTCGCTCTTGCTCAGGCCCGCCAGAATCACCACAAACTCGTCGCCCCCAAGCCGCGCCACGGTATCCCCCTCACGCATACCTGACTGCAGGCGCTGCGCCACCTGCTTGAGCAAGCGGTCGCCGATGTCGTGTCCTAGCGAGTCGTTGAGGGTCTTGAAGTGGTCCAGGTCGATCAGCAGCAGGGACCCAATACTGGCGCAGCGCGCACTGGCCGTCATGGCCTGCCTGAGCCGATCAAGCAGCAGGGTACGGTTGGGCAGGCCGGTGAGTTGGTCAAAAAAAGCCAGTTCCCTGATTCTCTCGGTCGCCCGCTTTCGTCCGGTGCTGTCTAGATGGCTGCCGACATAATGGGTCACGACACCGCTTTCATCCTTCACGGCCGAAATCGTCAGCCATTTGGGATAGACCTCGCCATTCTTGCGTCGGTCCCAGATTTCGCCCTGCCAACCGCCGGTGCGCTTGATGGTGCGCCACATGCTGCGGTAAAACGCCTTGCCATGCCGACCCGATTGCAGCATGTGCGGCGTCTGGCCCACGATGTCCTCGGCCGCGTAGCCCGTCGATGCAACAAAGGCCCGATTGACCTGCAACACCACACTCTTCTTGTTGGCGACCAGCGTCGGCATCTCTGACTCAAAGGCCACGGCGGCGATGCGCAGTTGCTCCTCGGTCACTTTGACATGGCTGATGTCGGTATGTGAGATCACAAGCCCATACTGGGCATGCAGCCCCAGCGGCGTGACATTCAGCATGAACCAGCGTTGCCGGGTGGGCGAATGGCATGGGTATTCCAGCGTAAAACTGGGCAAACTGCCGTCCAGCACTTGCTGAATGCCACGTCGGGCTGCCAGGTCGCTGCCGCAGTTGGCTTGCCGGCCGTCTGAGCCGGCCGAAAAATAGTTGCTTCCAACCCCGGTTCCGGCGGGCAGTTGGCCCGGCTCCAGGCTGTTGTCCCGGGCAAAGCTCCGCCATGCTTGGTTCACCCGCAGAATCACACCGGCACGATCCGTCACCGCCACCGAGGCGGCGACCGAATCCAGGATCGCGGCGCTGAAGGCATCGCTGGCCTGAAGTTTCTCAAGCGCCAGGCGTTGCTCGGTGATGTCGCGGCCGACTCTGGAAATCTCGAAATGGCGGAATGGCAAATGCGCCTCCAGCAGCGCACGGTGCGCCTGCCAACCCGCCGCATCGGGTGTGCGGTGAGGTATTTTCCAGCGGAACTGACCGATGAAGTCGGATGGCTGAAACAGCGCGTCTGCCAACTCGCGTTTGCTTTGTGTGCGCTGCGCCAGCCGATGGGCGCTATCACTCTCCCAATGAAAGTCGGACGACATCGCGGTGAGCTTGCGAAAGCGCTGTTCGCTGGCCAGTAATTGGTCGGCGCTGCGTCGCTTCTCGATGGCGATACTGGCCAGAGTGAGCAGGTTCAGTTGCATATGTGCATCTTGCCCAAACCGACCAGCCGGTGCTATCGGGCAATGCTGATTTGGTTATAGGACGATGCTGAAACATGGCCTTACCCGCCGCCTGGCCCGCGCAGGATGGCAGCGGCCAGGGCATCGAGCGGCAGCACACGATCCACACCGCCGTGTTTCACGGCTTCGCGGGGCATGCCATAGACGATGCAACTGGCCTCGTCCTGCGCCAGCGTATAGCTGCCTGCGTCATGCATTTC
>JAIFMT010000067.1 GCA_020048295.1 Rhodoferax sp. | reverse complement strand
TGCGGGCGATGCTGCGGCCCAGCACGTTGTAGGCCAGCACCGCCGGTATGGCCACCATCAGGCCAGCGGCGGTCATGATCAGCGACTCGCCGACCGGGCCGGAGATTTTGTCAATCGTCACTTGCCCGGCGCTGGCAATGCCGATCAGCGCATGGTAAATACCCCACACCGTGCCGAGCAACCCGACAAACGGGGCGGTGGCCCCCACCGTGGCCAGCAACACCTGGCCGTGCTGCAGCTTGGCCAGTGCCTGATGCAGCGCGTTGCGCAACACACGCGTTAACTGGGTTTGCAGGCCACCGGCACCGGCCAGGGTATTATTAGCTACAAGATTTGTAGCTTCTACCATCGGAAGAATAAGCGCTTCACGGTCAAAAGCCTTGATTTTCTGGCTGGCTTGGGGAATATCGGCAGATTGCCAGAAGGCGGCAATGCAGCGCGCCACGTCCAGGCTGGCACGCTGCAGCAGCCATGATTTCCAGAGAATCACCACCCAGCTCGCGACCGACATGGCCAGCAGCAGCAAGGCCACGGCGCGCGTCAGCGCATCGCCCTGCCAGAACAGCGCAGTCAGGTTCATTTCAGGCTGAGCACGTCCGCCATGTCAAACAGGCCGGCCTCTTTGCCACTCAAAAACCGCACCGCCCGCAGGCTGCCTTGCGCGTAGGTGGCGCGGCTCGATGATTTATGACTGATCTCGATGCGCTCGCCAGTGCCAGCAAACAGAACCGTGTGGTCGCCCACGATGTCGCCGCCACGAATGGTGGCAAAGCCGATGGAGGATGGGTCGCGCTCGCCGGTGATGCCTTCGCGGGCATAGACGCCACAGTCTTTCAGATCGCGCCCCAGCGCACTGGCAATCACTTCGCCCATTTTGAGCGCCGTGCCCGAGGGCGCATCCACCTTGTGGCGGTGGTGTGCTTCAATGATTTCGATGTCATAGCCGGTGGCTAGCGCGCGCGCCGCCATCTCCAGCAGCTTGAGGGTGACGTTGACCCCGACGCTCATATTGGGTGCCAAGACGATGGCGATGTCTTTGGCGGCAGCGGCAATGTCGGCCTTTTGGGCAGCAGAAAAGCCGGTGGTACCAATGACGGCGTTGACACCCAGCGCACCACACACTTTCAGATGCGCCAGCGTGCCCTCGGGGCGGGTGAAATCAATCAAAACGTTTGCGTGTTGCAGGCCCGTGTGCAGGTCAGCGGTCAGGCAGATGCCACTGGCGAGACCCAAAAAAGCCGCTGCGTCCTGCCCCAGCGCGGCACTGCCGGGGAGGTCGAGCGCGCCGCTGAGTTGGCAATCATCGGCGGCGCTGATGGCTTCGATCAGCATGCGCCCCATGCGCCCGCTGGCCCCGGCGACACAGATACGGTGAAGGCTGGACATGGCGGTGGACCCCTCTGTCTCAGGGTGTGGTGGCTTCGAGAGGGGGGTAGCTGGCCGGCAACGGTGGCAGCGCTTTGGGCTCGGCGGGCTTGACGGGTTGGGTCGCCACCTTCAAGACCTCTGCCGGGGCTTCGAGCACCGGTACCTTGCTCGACAGGCGGCCCGAGTCGAGCGATGCAACAAACTCGGCCTCGGTGGGCAGGGCGTCGGCCTCGGTGCGCTCCAGCACGTCACCCTTGAAAAATACCGTGACGCGGCGCGCTTGCGGGGCGATGCCCTGGCGTTTGAAGGTAAAGACGTAGTCCCAGCGCTCGGCATGAAAAATGTCGGTCAGCAGCGGCGTGCCCAGAATGTCGCGCACCTGGGCGCGGCTCATGCCGGGTTTGAGCGCATTGGCTTGTTCGCGCGAAACAAAATTGCCCTGCACGATGTCAATTTTGTAAGGAGTGATGACGCTCGCCAGGCGGTTGCTGGCACCATTAAAGCTGCCACAAGCCGACAGCATTAACGCAAAAAACGAGGTCAAGGCAATGCGGCGAACGAGGGAATCAGTCATTGGAGAAAATGTGGGCGATATGATCAACACATTGTACTGGCAGCATTTTTGGCGCGTGTTGTGCTGCTGCGCAGCAAGTCCGCCTACTGGAATACGACATGACCAAGATTGATGAACTCAAGGGTACGGGACTCAAAGTGACCGTGCCACGGCTGAAGATCCTGGAGCTTTTCCAGAAAGGCGCGCAGCGACACATGACCGCCGAGGATGTTTTCAAGGTGTTGCTGGAGGAGCGTGCCGATGTGGGTTTGGCCACGGTCTATCGGGTGCTGGCGCAATTTGAGCAAGCCGACATCCTGACACGCAGTCATTTCGAGAGCGGCAAAGCGGTTTATGAACTCAACGAAGGGCAGCACCACGACCACCTGGTGTGCCTGGACTGTGGCCGCGTGGAAGAGTTTTTTGATGCCGAAATTGAAAAGCGCCAACATGCGGTGGCCAAAGCCAAGGGGTTTGTCATTGCCGACCATGCGTTGAGCTTGTACGCCCACTGCACGCGAGCCGCCTGCCCGCACAAGAATTGAGGGCTTAGCCCGCTTCTTCCATGGCTTTGCGGTGGCGTTCGACAAATTCCTTGTAGGTATCGACGCCGCGAATCTGCAAAATGGTGTTGCGTACAGCCGCTTCCACCAGCACCGCGATATTGCGTCCGGCCACCACCTGGATCACCACCTTGCGCACCGGCACGTCGAGCACGTCCTGCGTCAGGGGTTCAAACGGAATGCGCTCGTAATCGCGCTCCAGCGTTTCACGGCGCACCAGATGCACGATGAGCTGCAGGCGTTTTCGGCGCCGCACAGCGGTTTCGCCAAAAATGCAGCGGATGTCGAGCAGACCGATGCCACGCACTTCCAGCAGGTTTTGCAGCAGCTCCGGGCAACGGCCTTCAATCGTGTCCTGGTTGATGCGGTACAGGTCCACCGCATCGTCGGCCACCAGACCGTTGCCGCGTGAAATCAGTTCCAGCCCCAGCTCGCTTTTGCCAAGACCCGACTCTCCGGTGATCAGCACACCCAGCCCCAGAATGTCCATGAACACGCCATGCATGGTGCAGCGGTCGGCAAAATGCTTGGACAGGTAGGCGCGCAGCACGTCAATCACAAACGCCGAAGAGCTGGCGGTGGAAAACATCGGGATTTGTGCCCGCTCGCACATTGAGCTCAACGCTTCGGGTGCCACCTGGCGGTCCGCCAGAATCAGCACCGGCGGCTCCAGCGTGACGATGCGCGAGGTGCGTCGCAAGCAATCTTCGGTGGTGGCGTTGACCAGGTAAGCCACTTCCCGTTCACCCAAAATCTGCACACGGTAAGGGTGAATGTAGTTGAGATAGCCCACCAGGTCAGCGCCTGAACGGGCGGCACGCACGGCGACTTCGTCAAAACGCCGCTCTGAAGCACCCAGACCGGCAATCCACTCCCAGCGCAAGCTGGCGCGGAAGGCTTCAAACAGCACGTCGGCACTGATGACGGTGGGTTTCAAGCGAGAGCCTTCAGCGCAAGGCGCAAGGAATTGAGACGATCAGGCGGTACCGACTGACTGCCATTCGGAAATCAGCCGATGCAAATCGACGGCACTTGGGCAGGCGTTGAGGGTGCCGCGCAAATTGGCATCGCTGAGCATTTCGGCAATTTCCGAGAGGATTTCAAGATGCTTCTGGGTGGCGGCTTCAGGCACCAGCAGAAAAATCATGAGGCTGACCGGTTGCTCGTCGGGTGCCTCAAAGCCGATCGGATGGGCCAGCTGAAACACTGCTGCCATGGGCGACTTCAGGCCCTTGATGCGGCCGTGCGGAATGGCCACACCATGCCCCAGACCGGTGGAGCCCAGGCGCTCGCGGGAAAACAGGCTGTCGGTGACCAACGCACGGCTCAGGCCGTGCAGATTTTCAAACAGCAGACCGGCTTCTTCAAAAGCGCGCTTCTTGCTCGACACGTCAACGTGGACAAGCACTTGGTGCACAGAAAGGATGGACGCGAGTCGATTCATGATGGGCGTGAATTATGCACCGCCAATTTGGGCGCAAAAAAAGCCGCGCGCACCAGCACGCGGCTTTGCGAAGTTTAAGTTACATCAGGCGCTTGGCTGAATCATGGTGGTGTGATTGCAACCGATCTTTATGGCGCACCACCTGGCGGTCGAGTTTGTCCACCAGTTCATCGACAGCCGCGTACAGGTCTTCGTGGGCGCATTCGGCAAACAATTCGATGCCTTTGATGTGGATGTTGCATTCGGCCTTTTGCCTGCGTTCCTTTTCCTTCTGGTTTTCCAGTGTCAGCAACACTTTGACATCCACCACCTGATCAAAGTGGCGCTTGATCCGGTCCATCTTGGAAGTGACATAGCTGCGCAGCGCAGGGGTAACTTCCAGATGGTGACCGCTGATCGTCAGGTTCATACAAAGCCTCCTAAAGCTTTTTGGGGAAAATGGTTGCCAACACAGTGTTGGAAACCGGGAAAAATATCTCAGGTCTGATGCCACTATGCACCCCTGGTCACATTATTGCAATGATTTTCTGCGATGCGGCACCAGCCTGACCGATATGGCGGGTTCGTCTCGATACCCCCGGCTACCGATGCCATAATCATTTGTTTTGACCAACCCTACATCGTCATGGAAATCTGCCCTAGTTGGTAGCTTTCAATTCCCAAATTGCATCAGGGGGTTGAAAGCCACCCCAACCACCCCAGCGTAGCGGATGCACGACCATTTTTGGGAGCGAGCGCCATGCTCAATATTTTTACCCTTGCCAGCGGACGCCTGTTTCAGGAAGAGATCGAGTCGCTCGAAGAGTTGTCGCGCTTTCAGCCGATCTGGGTGGACCTGGAGTCACCCACCCTGGACGAAAAGCGCTGGATCAAACAGTACTTTGGCCTGTCTATTCCTGAAGACGCGATGGACGAGGACATTGAGGAGTCGGCCCGTTTTTACAGGGAAGACAACGGCGAGCTGCACATTCGCAGCGATTTTCTGGTCGCCGATGCCACCGAGCCGCACACGGTACGGGTGGCTTTCATCCTGAATCTGGAAAACGACGCGCTGAAAAGCAAAGGCGTACTGTTTTCGATTCATGATGAGGATGTGCCGGTGTTCCGCCTGTTGCGCATGCGGGCGCGGCGTGCGCCGGGGCTGATTGAGGATGCCAGAGAGGTGTTGCTCAAGCTGTTTGATGCCGATGCCGAGTACTCGGCGGACACGCTGGAAGAGATTTACGATGAGCTCGAAATCGCCAGTCAACGCGTGCTGTCAGGTGATGTGACCGATGCCCAGGCCGGTGTGGTGCTGGGGGCGATTGCCCGCCACGAGGACATGAACGGGCGCATCCGGCGCAACGCCATGGACACGCGACGGGCGGTGAGCTTCATGATGCGCAGCAAGATGCTGAGTGGCGAACAGTTTGAGGAGGCGCGGCAAATTCTGCGTGACATTGACTCGCTCGACTCCCACACCGCGTTTCTGTTTGACAAGATCAACTTTTTGATGGATGCCACGGTGGGTTTCATCAACATCAACCAGAACAAGATCATCAAGATTTTTTCGGTGGCCAGTGTGGCCCTGCTGCCGCCCACGCTGATTGCCAGCATTTACGGTATGAATTTCAAATTCATGCCCGAACTTGACTGGCAAGCGGGTTACCCGTTTGCGCTAGGGCTGATGCTGGCCAGCGCGCTGGTGCCCATGTGGTACTTTAGAAAACGCGGCTGGCTTAAGTAACAAATTGGCCTCTAGCCCTTATAAAGAAAGCGTCACCAGCTATTTAGTTGGTAGCAAATGCATGAACTGCTGAACGATCGCCAGCGCATAGGGGCTGGCCACCTGCTGCACAAACGCCGAGAAATCAACGTGGGCATCGGCATCAGCGCGGTCCGAGATGGTGCGCATGGCGGCAAATGGCACGCCATGGTCAAAGCACACCTGCGCCACCGCAGCACCTTCCATTTCCACCGCCAGCGCCGTGTGGCCTGCAGCCTGCAGGTCATTGCGAATGCCGGCCGCATCGGCGGCACTTGACACAAAGCGGTCACCGCTGGCGATCAGGCCGCAGTGAACGCGCGCAGCGTCAATCAGAAGTTCACGATGGAAATGGCTTCCAGCCCTTGCCAGACCAGCGCTGACAGCTTCCATTAATATAGCAGTCAAGGTTGCATCGCAAGGCAGGCAGGTGCGGCCATACAAAGGGATTTCATAACGCGCAAACAGGGGCGAGGAATCTAGGTCGTGCTGCACAAACGCGTTTGCCACCACCACGTCGCCCACCTGCACACCGTCGCCCAGACCGCCGGCCACCCCGGTGAACAGGATTTGCTTGACTCCGAAGGCTTCGATCAGCGTGGCAGCAGTGCTGGCCGCAGCGACTTTGCCCACCCTGGAGAGCACCAGCACCACCTCATGTTCGCCCCACTGGCCGC
>JAIFMT010000185.1 GCA_020048295.1 Rhodoferax sp. | reverse complement strand
ACCAACGCCCCCAAAAAAGGCTTGTCGAGAATGAGCTTGGTGCGTGCTGCGGCCAGTTTGGCGGCTGCCGCTTCCCGCATCGCCTGGGTTAGCGCGCTGGCAGCCGGCGCGGGCGGGCAAATGCCGTGCACGGCGGTGCCCAACACATGGCCCAGTCCGTCGTTACTCGTAGAGGACGATGTCGGCAACGGCATTGGCCCACCCGGCAAATTGGGGAACGGCAAACAGGCCGGAGCCAATGCCGCGGTGCATGTCGGACACCAGCATCACGCCCATTTCCTTCAGGGGCAGGCGCTGCGCATAGTCAAGAATGTGGCCCCACACCTGTTTCGCACCCGGCTGGCCTTTGGCGCGCAGGGCACGGCCGGTCAGCGCTGCGGCCACCGCGTATTGCAGGTCGATCTCGGTGGGCACCTCAGCGGCCAGCCCCTGCGTGATGGCGTCCAGGTCGGGCAGGCGGTCCAGGCTGTCGATGAAGGCGGCGCACTCCACGCCGGCCGCGTGGCCCACGCAGGCCGCCAGCGCACCCGTCAGCAGTTCCGGGTTATCGCCAAATTTTTGCAACGCACGGTGGGCAAATTCCCACGAGCGCGGGCTGGGAAAAGCCATTTCGCCGGCCAGCGTGCGCGCCGCGTCAAAGGCAAACAGCAGTTCGGGCTTGAAGCGTAAAAACGCAATCAGCCGCTCGTCAATGCCGTTGGCGTAGGCCCATGCGGCCCAGTCGTCGAGGTTGACGGTGACTTCAAAATGTGAAAAACGGTTGGCCAGCGGGGCCGGCATGGCGTAGGTCACGCCCCGGTCGCCCTGACGATTGCCGGCAGCAAAGATGGCCCAGCCGTCGGGAATGCAGTACTCACCCAGCCGACGGTCCAGAATCAGCTGGTAGGCGGCGGCTGAGACGGCGGGCGGGGCCGAAGTGATCTCGTCAAGAAACAATACGCCGCACGGGCCGTGGCGCTGCGCATCGGGCAGCAGCGCAGGCACCGCCCACTGCACCATGTCACCGGAGCGAAACGGGATACCGCGCAGGTCAGAAGGCTCCATCTGCGACAGGCGGATGTCAATCACCGGCGCATGGTGCCGCGCACCAATTTGCGCCACGATCTGCGATTTGCCTACCCCCGGCGGCCCCCACAACATCACTGGCGTGTGGTGGCCCTCAGAGGTACTGAGAAATTCGCGTTCAAGGATCAAGGCAAGCTGGGCGGGGCGCATCGGTAGGTGGCGGGCTGGTTGGAAGGATGTGTCAGACGGATGTCAGACTTTAACCGCGCTTGCACCGCATTTGACCTATACCAAAGTACTAGCTGGGTGCCGCGCAGCCCGGCTCAGTACTCCTGGGCATCAATCAGACCTTGGCCAACGGCCAGTTGCACCAGGCCTGCCATGTTGCTGACACCCAGTTTGAACATCAGACGGCTGCGGTAGGTGGCGACGGTGTTGGCTGACAAATGCAGTGTCTGGCCAATCTCGGCGCTGGACTTGCCGCTGGCCACCATGCGGATGATCTGCAAGTCGCGCGGCGACAGGGCCTGCAGCGGATTGGACGGCGGCGGGTTGGTGAACACCTGCATGGCGAGCTCTGCCACCTCCAGACCCAGATGTCTGCGTCCTTGCATCACGCTGTCAATGGCACAAAGAATGTCGCTGCTGGCCGACTTTTTTAGCACATAGCCATAGGCCCCCAGCCTGAGGACTTCGGCCACATGGCTTGGCTGCTCCGAAGAGGTGAGTGCAATGCAGCGGGTTGGCAAATGGCGGCGCTGCAATTCTGCCAGCAGCTCCAGCCCGGAGCGCCCCTCCAGCAGCAGGTCAAGCAACAAGATGTCGGGGCACAAACGCACCAGATCGGCCAGTGCTCCGGTGGGGTCGGCAGATTCACCCACCACGCTGTGTCCGCCTGCTTCCAGCACGATGTGCAAGCATTCACGCATGATGGCGTGGTCATCCACCAGGTAGATGCTGCTCATGCTTGCGCTCCTGGGCAGTGCATTGCAGCGCACCACGTCGGTTGATAAGGAACATCCGGTGCTGGATCAAACATTGGCATAAACCGTCTCAAATTGTTGCAGTGATTTTTCGAGTGTCTCCATGGCGGACTGCAGCGCATCAAACAAGGGCGGCAATTCGCTGCCCAGACCCTCGCGCAGCGCTGACTCAGTGGCACCCGCCAGCTGCGGCAGTTCTCTGGCTTGCAGAAAACTGCCCACACCCCGCAGATCATGCACCAACGCCATGGCGCGGTTGGCGTCGCCGGCATTGAAGTGGCTGCGTGCTGCCGCAACATCGCCTGCGTGCTGTCGCAGAAACTTGCGCAGGATGCTGCCAAACCTGGCAGTGTCACCGCCAAACGTTTTCATGGCCGCCGCAAAGTCCAGTCCGTCCAGATGGAGCGCGCCGCGCGCCGGGTCGCTGGCATCAGGCTGCCCACCGCATTGCTGCCGGGTCACCTGTGTCAGCAGCTTCAGCAATACATCGACATCCAGCGGCTTGACCAGATGCCCGGCCATGCCTGCCAGGCGTGACTGTTCCTGGTCCTGCGGCCGCGCATGGGCGGTCACCGCAATGATCGGCAGATCTAGCAAGCCCAGCTCTTCACGGATGCATCGGCTGGTGGCGTAGCCATCCATTCCCGGCATCTGGATGTCCATCAGCACCGCATCAAAGTGTGCACCGGGCAGCTTCAGCACATCCAGCGCAGCCTGCCCATTGGCGGCCAGCACCACCCTTGCGCCGGCTTGCGTCAGAATGTTCCCGATCACTTCCTGATTCAGTGCGTTGTCTTCAACAACCAGCAGACCCATGCCAGCCAGGCGATGATTGGCTTGGGCAATGGCTGGGCAAATCTGGGACACGCCCACCCAAACCGCATTCGAGACCGCCTGCAGCAGTTCGGCTGGCAGCAGTGGCTTGCCAACGATGCCATCCAGGCTGAACTCAGCACCGGCGGTCGCGGCCTGCTCCAGTTCGGCCATGGGTGCCATCAAAATCACCAGCGGCAAGGCAATGTCTGGCGTGGCATGGGCCTGGCGCAACAGGGCCAGCCCGTCCATGCCGGGCATCCGCCAGTCCAGCAGCATCAGCTTGTAATCTTCACCAGTCGCCGTGCTGCGTTGCAATTCTTGCAAGCCTGCTGCCGCCGAGTCCACCGCGTGCGCCTGCCATCCGAGCTGACGGCAAGACTGCAGCAGCAGGCGGCGCGCCAACGGATGGTCATCCACGATCAACAGACGCAAGCCAGCTGGAACGCCTTCGGCCACCATTGGCGCTGTGCGGCGCCCAATGGTCAAAGGCACGGTCAAGCAGAACGCGCTGCCCTGACCCAAGCGGCTGTCCACCTCAATCGCGCTGCCCAGCAGCGTGGCGAGTCGGTCGCTGATCGTCAGGCCCAGCCCGGTGCCGCCATGCAAGCGGCTGGTGGAGGTATCAGCCTGGGTAAAACCATCAAAAATAATGCCCAGCGTGGCGTCAGACATGCCAATGCCGGTGTCGCGCACACTGAAATGCAGGCCGGTCTGGGCACCCTCTGGCGCATCGGCGCCATAGCGACAGCGTACCGACAGCACAATTTCGCCACTGTCGGTGAATTTGACGGCGTTGCTGACGAGGTTTAGCAAAATCTGCTGCAGGCGCAGGGCATCTCCCACCAGCGCATCAGGCACATCGGTGGCCACATCCAGTCCGACTTCGATGGGTTTGTTGCCAACACCAATACCCAGTACGGACATCACGGCGGTCAGGACGTCCATCAGCGAAAACGGGGCGTGTTCCAGCTGCAGGCGGTTGGCTTCGATCTTGGCGAGGTCCATGATGTCGTCAACCAAAGCGCGCAAAGCCCGCGCCGACAGACGTATCTTTTCAATATAGTCGCGTTGACGCGGGTTCAGTGGCGAGTCGGCCAGCAGATCGGTCAGGCCCAGCACCGCATTGAGCGGTGTGCGCAACTCATGGCTCATGTTGGATAAAAAGGCGCTCTTGGCGTGGTTGGCCAGGTCGGCGGTTTCCCTGGCCTGTGCCAGCGCTTGTTCGGCCAGTTTGAAGGCGGTGATGTCGGCATAGGTGATCAAGGTCCAGTCAGTGCCTATCGGTTGTCCGCGCACCTCCAGATAAACCCCGTTGCGTGGTAGTCGTTCCAGGCAGACCGGTTGACGGGTCTGCATCAAGTGGGTCAGCCTGGACAATGCACCATCAAAGGACTCGCCTTGATAGTCGCCCCGCTCAAATCCGAAGCGCACCACCTCGGCAAAGTCCAGCGCCGGCCTTTCCAGCAGTTCTGGCGGGTATTTCAACAACGTGCCAAACAGGCTGTTGTGCAAAACGACCTGGCGCTGCGGGTCCAGCACGACCACGCCAAACGGCAGTGACTCCACGACCCCAGTGAGGAACTGGTTGAGCTGGCTGATTTGCTGCTGGCGCGCCTTGCTCTGGCGGTTATCAATTGTTGCTGTACGGATGCAGACAAACTTGCCTTGCGCATCGCATACCAAATTGGCGCTGATCAGGAACGAGGCGATGTCGCCACCCTTGCGGATGAGGTCAAACTCCACGTTCCTGATCTGACCGTTCTGTTTGATGGCCTCAAACCGCTGCGTGAACTTGGCCCGGCTGTGTGCCGGCATGAACTCGGTGATGTGATGCCCCAGATATTCGTCACGCGTGTAACCCATCAGGTCAAGCTCGGTTTGATTGACCTGGATCACCTTGCCGGAGGCGTCCAGCGAGTGATAACCGCAAGGCGCGTGGTCATACAGTTCGGCAAGCTCCTGGCTGCGCAGCACCACTTGCGACTCCAGCGACTGATTGAGCTGCTTGAGCTGGCGTTCGCTCTCGCGCAACTCGGCTTGAACGCGCTGATAGGCTTCGCTTTCACGCAGACGCTCCTGAATGGTCTGGCGCTCCCGCATTTCTGCTTTCAGCTGTTCAGTGACTTGACTGCTTTCAATCAGAGCGGTGCTCAATTCGGTGGTGCGGGCGGCTACCAGTTGCTCCAGCTTGTACCAGTAGCTTTCAAGCCGTTCCTCGGTCAGCTTGCGCGCTGTGATATCGCGCGTGATGCCAATGAAGTGAATCAGTTGACCGCTGGTGTTGAAAACCGGCGAAATGCTGAGTTCGTTCCAGAAGGTGCTGCCGTCTTTGCGGTAGTTGAGGATGTCACCGTTAAATTCGGTTGCTTTCAATACGGCATGACGTATCGCATCGCGCGTGACGGCATCGGTGCCTGGCCCTTGAAGAAAGGCGCAGGTGCGGCCCAGCACTTCTGCTTCACAGTAGCCCGTGATGGCCAGAAATGCCGCGTTGACTGATTGCAGGCAGCCGTCTGGCCCCGAAATCATCACACCTTGCGAAATCGTCTGCAGCGCGAGGTCGCTGATACGTTGGCGCTCTTGCGCCTGGAGACGCTCGGCGACATCGTCGGCTTCATCCGCTGATGGCCCCGTTTGTGTTGTCATGGCATGGCCATGAAACAAATAGCCAAGCAGCGCACCGCCTGCCTCGTCGCGCAAGGCAGTGACCGACACCGTGACGGCGTGGCGGTTGCCATTGATGTGGATGCAGGTCAACGCGTAGAGGTCTTCGGCGCCGCGTGATGCCGGGTAGATCAGCGCCTCAAAGCCGGGTGAAAGGGGGATGCCGAACGCCTGCTGCACGGTGGCAACCCGCGCCGCCAATGCGTCAGGGTCAATCAGGTCTGCCATATTGCGCGGCTGCAGCACGTCAGCTGTGTCAAAACCCAGCAGCCGCTGCGCCCCGGCATTCATCTGCTGGATGACCCCCGTTACGTCAGTTGCAATGCTGAAAAAATGGATGCTGCCAAACAATGCGCGCTGCATGGATTGGACGAACGGTGCAGTTGCCTGCGCGGGCTGCGCTTGAGGCGATGTCATGAACGGCGATGAATGAAACACGTTAACCAGACCCCACTGATGGACGCATCAATCAATGTGAAACATCCAAACGACGCGTGCAAAAGCAGACATGGTGAGGCGGGTTCTGGGCCTCGTGAGCACCCAAACGGAGAAAATATTAGCAACATCGTTGTCGATGCAAACTGTGTGTACCCGGCTGGGAGCCTGCAATGATTTTTGAACACGGGTTGCGAAAAATCAATGTTTATCCAGCGTGTCCTGTTGTTTTTTGGCCCAGTGCGCTGTGCACCGCCTGTTGAAGATAAAGTTGAGAGCTAGCGGCGCTTGATGAGCGCCTGCCCATACAAGCATGTTTCTGTGTAAATTCTCGAGCGGGTGGCTAAATTCTGATTTATCCGCCACAACGCAAAACGGGTTTGCAGTCAAACTCTGCTAACCCGTTGATTTATATGGTCGGAATGAGAGGATTCGAACCTCCGACCCCTTCGTCCCGAACGAAGTGCGCTACCAGGCTGCGCT
>JAIFMT010000100.1 GCA_020048295.1 Rhodoferax sp. | reverse complement strand
CAACAGGATCGGCCAGTTTGGTTTCATGATCCGCTAAAACACAAAATCCAGCGCCAGACTGAACACCGTCATGCGACCGTCCCAGCCGGGCCGGACATCTTTGACCAAGAAAAGCGAGGCTGGCGTGCCACGCATCCAATCAACTTGCCCCTTGATTGCCAAATTTTTCTGCAAGTCCCAGCGCGCACCAAACGTTCCAGTCGTCTGATGGGTATAGCTTTGCGCCACCAGTGAGTGGGTGAGTGCATCGATGCCCGGGATCATGCTGGCGGGCAGGGTACCCATATCCGATACGCTGCGGGAGAGGCCAAGATAAGGTGTCAGTGCACCGAAACGATAGGCAACCAGCACATAGCCCGCCTTGGAGTCGGCATAGGCCGGGCTCTCCTGCTGGATCTGGTTGAGCATGAGCTGGATATTCAGCGGCCCTTCGTCAAACACCAGCCCCAAGGAACCAAACCGTGCGCGTGTGCCCGCCATCGCCATGTCGGGCACCAGCGCCAAATAAGGTAGCCCGGAAAGCGGATCGCCATTGCTCTGCAACAAGAGATCGGTTGGGGCTTCTTGCTTGAATCGCACCTGGGCATGGCTTAAGCGAAACTGCCAGGGGCCCTTGATGTAATCCAGGTAGCCCCCTACCAGCGAAGAGCCGCGCAGGTCCCACTGGATACCCGGTGCAAAGGGTGTTTTTTCGGGCGACCGGCCGGCAAAAATTTTGCCTTTGAGCAAGCCGCCAGCTACTGGTAGCGTGCCACTGACATCTGCCCCGTCAATATAAGAAAACACCAGCGACCCATAAAAATCCGGCGGTGGCCGCACGCTCAGGTTGGCGTAGCTAATCAGTCTGGAGTCACCCAGCATGAAAAACTCGGTGCCAAGCCGCCCAGCACGCACAGCAAAATCAGGCGAAACATCATGACGCAAAAATGCCCAGGTCAGCTCTGCGTCATAGCTGTCATTGGCGTGGTAGCGAGTGACCGCCTGTACCACTGCCTCGGTGCGCGGGCTGAAGCGGACATTGGCCTGCAGCCCTAGCAGGCTGTCAACCCGGGGTGTCCATTGCGTACCCGCGCCTTTGGGCTGTGACAGGTCGCGCACAAATTGCGCGTGGTCGTCCGTGGTGCGGGTCAGGCCCAAGGTGCCAAAACCATGCAGGCTGAAGTCGGGCACAGCCGCTGCGGCCGTGTCGTCCATTGACCAGCACAGCGGCGCAGCGGCTATGAATCCTGCCAGCAAGATGCTGCGGAGAAACCGCTTGTAAAACGACGATGTGTTGCTGCTATTTTTGTAACCGGTGCGCATAGGGTCAAACCACTCCCGTTGCCCTGAGTTATAGCGAATAAACGGCTGAAAGGCAAAGAGAGTGTCGTTAATAAATCAAAATTGACCCGAAGCCCAATCTGGATATGCGCTAATAGCTACTATATTTGCAATTCAGCGGGTATCAGTGGGCTATCTTGCCAGCGCTCTAGTCGCCGAACGAAATGCCCAGGTCGCGGCCGGTCTGCAAGGTATCGCAGTCCAGCGGCACATTGCGCATGTGCCCGGCCACCTCTTCCAGGGCCACGTAATCCACCCCGTTGATGCCCAGCGACACCATCACGCCGCTGTGGCCGGCTTCCAGCCCGCGCACCGCACCGGCGCCAAAACGCAGCGCCGCCAGCCGGTCAAACGCCGTCGGGCTGCCACCGCGCAGCAAATGGCCCAGCACCACCACGCGGGTGTCCTTGCCGGTACTCTTGCCCAAGGCGTGGGCAATGTTTTCACCAATGCCGCCCAGCCGCTCGGCGTGCCCCACCTCGGCCGGGGCGACCAGTTCACGGTGGCCATCCTTGGGCTGAGCACCTTCGGCCACCATGACGATGGAATACAAATGGCCGTCAGCCTCACGCTCAATGATTTTGGCGGTGACCTTGTCGATGTCAAAGCCGATTTCGGGGATCAGGATCGCATGCGCGTTGCCCGCAATGCCGGCGTGCAGCGCAATCCAGCCAGCGTAGCGGCCCATCACCTCAACCACCATCACGCGCTGATGGCTCTCGGCGGTGGTGTGCAGGCGGTCCAGACACTCGGTGGCAAAACCCACCGCCGTGTCAAAGCCGAAGGTGGTCAGGGTTTTGTCCAGGTCGTTGTCAATGGTTTTGGGTACGCCCACCACACGCAAGCCCTTGAGGTGCAGCGCGTTGGCAATGGTCAGCGAGCCGTCGCCGCCAATCGACACCAGCGCGTCGATCTCGTGCGTGGCAAAGTAGGTCAGCAGCTCGTCAGAGCGGTCAATCTCGCGGGTGCTGCCATCGGGCATGTTGACCGGGAAATGCAGCGGATTGCCCTTGTTGGTGGTGCCCAGAATGGTGCCGCCCAGGTTGCCGATGCCGCGCACCTTGTCGCGCGTCAGGCGATACACGCCGCCTTCGGGGTAGCGCTCGGGGAACATGATGCCGTTGAAGCCGTCGCGAATGCCGTAGCACTGCCAGCCCAGGTTATCGGCGGCCACCACCACCGACTGGATCACAGCATTGAGGCCAGGTGCGTCGCCGCCCCCGGTGTTGATGGCGATGCGTTTGATAGGTTTTGACATGGTTGTCCTTGATGGGTTCGTGAAACTGCTGTAGAGCACCAAGCAAGCATTGTGCCGCAAGCTCTGCGACAAACGCTTGACAGGCGGCACACTGGCTGCGCGCTGGCCCACCCACCCCCACCCCTGCGCCGATGGTTTGCTGTACAGAGGCGTTTTACGGTGCTAGAGTGGCATCTCGGCCAATCTGCACCCGCTTGGCAATCTCTGAAACTGGGTCTCAAATGTCTAACTTGTTTGCGCCAGGACGGCGGATCTTCCTGCTGCTGGCAGCACTGATGGCGGCTTGTGAGCCAGCGTCGAAACCGCCTGAGCCAGCGTTGCAATACGGCAACACGCCCACCACCACTGCGGCGCCGATCTACCGCTTTGCCGTTCATCCGCTGCACAACCCGCAAATGTTGTTGTCCGCCTACCAGCCGCTGGTGGACCACCTCAATGCCCAACTTGCCGAACAGCACATCGATGCCCGACTGGCGCTGGAAGCCTCGCGCGACTACCAGGCCTTTGAGGCCAAGTACAACGCCCGTGAGCCGGCTTTTTTGTTGCCCAACCCGTGGCAGACGCTGCAAGCCATCCAGCTGGGCTACCACGTGATTGCCATGGCCGGTGACGCGCAGGATTTCAAAGGCATTTTTATCGTGCGCAAGGACAGCAACATTCACAAGCCCGCCAACCTCAAGGGCAAGGTGGTCAGCTACCCGTCGCACACCGCGCTGGCGGCGGCCATCATGCCGCAGTATTACTTGCACAGCCATGGCATTGATGTCAGACGCGACATCCAGAATATCTATGTGGGTTCGCAAGAGTCGTCCATCATGAACGTCTATCTGCGCCAGTCAGCTGCCGCTGCCACCTGGCCGCCGCCATGGCGTTTGTTCCAGAAAAGCCATCCCAAAGAAGCCGCCGAGCTCAAGCTGATCTGGGAAACCGAGTCGCTGGTCAACAACTCGGTGATGGTGCGCAACGACGTGCCGGCAGCGCTGGCCGATCAGGTGCAGGCCGCACTATTGGCACTGGAGAAAACGCCTGCCGGCCTGGCCATTTTGAGCGGCATGGAAACCGCCCGCTTCAATCCGGCCAACGATGCCAGCTATGACGTGGTGGCCCGTTACGTGGCGCGTTTTGAGCGTGACGTGCGGCCGGTGGCACAGCCATGATCCCTGATTCCTCAGTACTGTCCCTGGAGCCGCCATGAAAGCCTGGCGCGGTCTTCAACGCTTGCTGGCCTGCACGTTGCGCCGGCAATTGCTCAGCGGCATGGTGCTGGCGGTGGCGCTGATGATGTCGCTGTTTGTCTGGGACATGACGCAACGCCAGCAGGATGTTGTGCGCGAGCATCAGACCGAACAGGCAGTGGCCATGGCGCGCAGCGTGGCCGTATCAGGGGCGGGGTGGCTGGCCGCCCGTGATCTGAGCGGATTACAGGAAATTGTGCAAGGCCTGGCCGACTACCCGGACCTGCGCTACGTCATGGTGCTGGATTTGCAAGGTCAGGTGTTGGCCCACACCGAGGCTAACCGCCGTGGCCAATACGTGGGCAATCTGCCAGATCCGCCGCGCCTGACGGTGCTGCAGCAGGGGGCGCTGGTGGAAGTGTTTTGTCCGGTGCTGCTCAATGCGCGGACGGTTGGCTGGGTGCGACTGGCACAGGCCGATACCTTGCTGCAGACCCGGCTGGCGCAAACCAGCCGCAGCGGCCTGCTGTATGCCGTGCTGGCGGTGGCCATCAGTGCACTGGTGGCGGTGCTGGCAAGCCGCCTGATGACGCGCCGGCTGGCGGCCATTGCCCAGGTGGCCAGTGCCGTGCAGGCCGGCCACAGTGGCTTGCGCGCCCACATCGAAGGGGCCGACGAAGCCGCGCAGTTGGCCAGCCAGTTCAACGCCATGCTGGAGGCGCTGGCGCAGCGCGACCAGGCGCTCAAAGCCAGCGAGACCTTCAAGTCGGTCATTCTGGACTCGGTGGCCGCCGAAGTGGCGGTGCTGGATGCGCAAGGTGTGATTGTGGCGGTCAACGAACACTGGCGCCACTTTGCCCGCGACAACAGCAACCAGCCCGGCCAGACCGCAGCCCATACCGACATCGGCACCAACTACGTTCAGGTCTGTGCCCGTGCGGGCGATGACAGCACCGCGTCAGGTGCAGCGCAGGCGCGGGAGGGCATTTTGGCGGTGCTGCAAGGGCGCTTGCCCCAGTACAGTCTGGACTACCCGTGCCATTCACCACAGCAACAGCGCTGGTTCACGATGGAGGTCCGGCCGCTGCTCAGCAATGGTTTGAGCGGCGCGGTGATCACCCACACCGACATCAGCGCCCTCAAGGAAGCCGAGCAATATGAGAAGTTTCGCAGCCAGATTCTGGAGTTACTGGCGGGCAATGCGGACTTGCAGCAGCTGTTCCAGGCGATTGCTTTTGGTGTTGGGCAGTTGTGTCCGGGGCAGCTGTGCAGCGTCATGCTGCTTGGCGACGATGGCCGCCAGTTCAATCAAGTGGCGGCACCGGGTTTGCCTGAATTCTTCCGGCAAGCTCTGACAGACGCTGAAATCAGCAAAGACCGTTGCGCCTGCGGCCTGGCGGCGATAACAGGCGAGCGGGTCATCGTCGCTGACATTGCCGCGCATCCGATGGCCGCTGATTTCAAGGCGCTGGCCGAGCAAGCGGGTCTGGCCGCCTGCTGGTCACAGCCCATTCGCGCATCCTCCGGCAAAATTGTCGGTGTCATTGCCATCTATCACCGGCAGGTTCACAACCCCACGGCGGCCGAGATTGCGCTGATCGAACAGTCAGCCAGCCTGGCCAGCATTGCCATCGAACACCGGCAAACTCAGGCGGATCTGCGCGCCAGTGAAGAAACTTTTCGCACCTTGTTCGAGACCGCTCCGGTGGGCGTGCTGTACCAGAACGCCAGTGGCACCATCACTGCGGCCAACCCGGCGGCACAACGCATCCTCGGCCTCACGCTTGAGCAACTGCGGGGTCGCACCTCGATCGACCCACGCTGGCATGCCGTGCACGAGGACGGCAGTGACTTCCCCGGCGAGGAGCACCCGATTGTGCAGGCGCTCAAAACGGGTGAGGCGGTGCGCAATGTGGTGATGGGCATATTTGCCCCTGACCGCGGCAATGTCTGGATTTTGGTCAGCGCCACGCCGCTGTTCATCAACGGTCAGGTGGCGCAAGCGTATGCCGTGTTTGAAGACATCACCGAGCGCCATCAAATGCAGCAACAAGTGCAGCATCTGGCGTTTTATGACCCGCTGACCCAGTTGCCTAACCGCCGGCTGCTGGCAGAACGGTTAAGCCAGGCCCTGGTCGCCAGCAAGCGCAGCGGCTGCTTTGGGGCGATGATGTTTCTGGATCTGGACAATTTCAAGCCGCTCAACGACCAACACGGCCACGATGTGGGCGACTTGCTGCTGGTCGAAGTAGCCCATCGGCTAAAGGCCTGTGTGCGCAAGGTGGATACCGTGGCGCGCCTGGGTGGCGACGAGTTTGTGGTGATGCTCACCGATCTGCATGCCGACGAGGCCGAGTCAACCCGGCAGGCCAGCACGGTCGCCGACAAAATTCGCACCAGCCTGGCCGAACCCTATGTGCTGGCCTTCCCGTCCGCCCAAGGACAACGCCAGGTGGTGGAGCACCATTGCAGCGCCAGCATCGGGCTGACACTGTTTTCGCCTGCCGATGCCACACAAGATCAGATCTTGCGGCGCGCCGATGCGGCCATGTACCAGGCCAAAGCTCAAGGACGCAACCAGGTGCAGTTTTACCAGTCGCCGGCGTAAGGCGGGCGGCAGCTGGCATGTCCCACGAATTTACGAAAAATCGGCC